>NZ_UFRM01000001.1:1720000-1822500 GCF_900444945.1 Actinobacillus lignieresii
CGGTATTAGCTACAGTTTCCCGTAGTTATCCCCCTCCATAAGCCAGATTCCCAAGCATTACTCACCCGTCCGCCACTCGTCGGCAAAGAAAGCAAGCTCCCTTCCCGTTACCGTTCGACTTGCATGTGTTAAGCCTGCCGCCAGCGTTCAATCTGAGCCATGATCAAACTCTTCAATTCAAAAAGTTTAATCGCTCAATATTCTGCTTAGCTAAGTTCACTTCCCTTACCTAACCAAGTTAAGCAAAAAGAAAAATATGAATTTCTAGTTTAAGCACCTATTAAGACTTCAAGTTTTAAATAATATTTTCAAAATCAAGTCAATCAACAAGTGCCCACACAGATTGTCTGATATATTGTTAAAGAGCAAAAATAAAGTGGTCGGCGAGATAGGATTTGAACCTACGACCCACTGGTCCCAAACCAGTTGCGCTACCAAGCTGCGCTACTCGCCGTCAGTTACTCATAAGAGTATATTTTAAATGGGGTGGCTAATGAGACTCGAACTCACGACAACCGGAATCACAATCCGGGGCTCTACCAACTGAGCTATAGCCACCATTGCCGATTGAATATTGCTTTTGACCACTGGCGCGCTCGACAAGATTCGAACTTGCGACCTTTGGCTCCGGAGGCCAACGCTCTATCCAACTGAGCTACGAACGCTTATGATTTTCATCATTTTGTTTAGTGCGTCGCAACGAGGGCGTATATTATAGATTTCCCTTTTTGTTGTCTAGCACTTTTTGCAAAAAAGTTTAAAAAAATCATTCATTTGTTTTTAATTTATTCAAAATGAATAATAATTGTCATAATCGTTGATTTTTAAAGCTGTTTTGTGCAGTAGTAATATAGAAAACGTAGCAAATTAACTTGTCGTCGCCAACGGGTCGGCTGACTTAATAAGCGATATAACCATTCCAAACCGAGATCCTGCCAAATTTTCGGTGCGCGTTTCACTTTACCGATAAATACGTCATAAGTTCCGCCGACTCCCATATATAAGCAGTCGGGGTATTCTCGTGCGGCATCCGCAATAAACTTTTCTTGTTTCGGCGATCCCATTGCAACCGTCACAAGCTTTGCACCGCTTCGTTTTATACGTTCTATAACGGCTCGTTGTTCCTTATTATTAAAATATCCGTCCTGCAGACCGACAATATCCACATTCCAAGCGGTCAATTTTTGCTGAGTTTTTGCAAGGGTATCCGCCGTACTGCCGATTAAAAATACCGGAATGCCGAGTTCTCCCGATTTTTGCATTAGCGCTTCCCATAAATCCGCACCGGCAATCCGTTCCATTTGTTTAATATGCGGATATTTGCGTTTTACCGAACGAACGATACTAATACCGTCCGCATAGTTATATTCCGCTTGCTTAAGTAATTGTCGAATTTCAGGATCCTTCTCGCTCATCACCAGTTTTTCGGCATTCATTGCAATTAATTTGCCTGTTTTGAGTTCTCCTTTACTCATTAAAAAATCGACAAATTCGGTTTGATTCCTTGCAAGAAGAATATTAATCCCTCGAATTTCAGCCGTTGCTATCATTTTTATCTACCTTTGTTCTTGATAATCCAGCTTCAAAGCTAAGCGTAATTAATTTTGCCACGCACCAACATAATAAGAAAACGATACTAAAAAATGCCCAGCGAGAAATAAATGCGTCCATCCCCTCTCGTACCAATACGACTAAGTTAAACAGATTCGCCAGGCAATACGCTTGAATAATAGCGGAATAACTTTTGTCCTGATGATATGTTGCATAACTAAATAAACGATCGAAACTTTGAATAATCCCGCCGACCAATGCCATACCGAGAGTTATCATCGGCAATCCGCCCATAATATAGAAAGAGCCGAGTAGCGTCGGTGAAATCGCTAACCCCGAGAAATTGCCTAAAATTTCCCGTGTGAAATAATTTGCCGTATTGACGATATAAGGCGGTTTTGCCTGCCACAACCAATCCGGAATATAGACATAGAAATCTCGAACAATCGGCATTAAGCCTTGAAATTCAACCGGATAGTCTAAAATTTTGGCGAAATTTTCCCATGGAGAAAACGTATCTCGTGTCAGATATAAAAAAGTAAACCATGCTTCCGAGCCGCTTACCTTTAATCCGTAACGCGCTAACGCCAATAAAAACATGGCGCCGACCATCGCGCAACCGGCGATCAATAGCACCTTAAACGATAGATAATCTTTATAAAGCCCTAATAGGAAAAACAATAGCACCGCCATCGCTAAATTCGCTCGTGTACCGCCCACCGCAATATAGTGCAAACCGCCGAGCAAAACGCCTAATATAAGAAAAAGCCCCCATGCTCTTTTATTTTGATATAGGAAAAATAAAATTAATAATGCCGGCAGAAAGAAATAGAAGAAGCGTTTCAACCAGACGTGTTGAATCGCCGTCGAGAAAATTTGACTGTATTTTTCCAATTCAAACAATAACCAGCCATTAAGAGAAACAAACCAAACCAAACTACCAGCAGCAATTAATAATAAGAAACAAGCGGTCAAATTCGCTTCTGTTTTTGCAAAATTTTTTATATTTTCAACCGCTTGAGGTTTCTGAAAACTGACTGTTCCGGCAAAAAAATGGTAACTCAGCCAATAAATCAAATAACCCGCCAACATCACAAAAAGGGTTAGAAAGAGCGTTTCGGGTTCGGCTAACGGACTATCAAAGCCTAATGCCATTGCCATTGCCATTGAAAACGGAAAGCCCAGATAAAAAATCACCAGATACATCAGGCTAAACAGTAAATGGAATGAAAATCTCTGCTTTTGGTAATCGCTATAAATATAAATCGCTATCAGCCATACCGAGAGCAGATAAAAACCGGTTAATAAAGTATATTCAATCATCATGATTTACTGAGTTCCGTTAATAAGGTCAGCCATTGTTCGTTATAATGGGGAGCAAAAAATCCTATATTATTTTTATCGCAATTTTGCAGCTGTTGTTTTACTTGCCGAACTTTCGCTATGGTTAATTCATCACTATATAAAAACGGTACGTTTTCCGCTTGCATATCTATACAAAACGGATTTTCTTTAGTTAATGCCAGAGGAACATTTTGTTGAATCAATAGGCAGATCGTACCGATAGCTTGTTGCCGATTGAAATAAAAATAGCCTAAATCACACTGTGCCAATAATTGTTGATATTGGGTAAAATCCAATTTTTCCGTCAGAACCTCAACGGTATGTTTAGGGAATAATTCGACCGCTTGCCGTTTAACCTGCTCGATATAAGTCTGATTGTTTGACGGATAACCCATCGGGATAATAATACGCACGTCTTCAGCAAGGCTTTGTTTCAGCTGCGCTAATGCCGCTAAATGACGATTGGACGAATCTCCGGAATTACCGAGCAAAATCGTAAACCTCTGATTTTCTCTTGTATCTTGCATAACCGCTCGGCTCCCCATTTTAGTTGGGAAATACAGCACACGATCTTGAGTATCAGTGCGATTTAAGTGCCTTTTTGCAAATGTAAGATCGCCGCGAGTCGCCCATAATACCGGTAACTTTTGCTGCGCTAAACGGCGGATAAAGTAAAATAATTTGAATTTCCAACCGCTTGCTTCTTCATACAGATCCGCCCCCCAAATATGCCAGATACAGCGACAAGCAGACAAATAACCGAACAAAACGGCAAGCCATAACCAAACGTTATACTGACCGTGTAGAACAAACTTTGCTGTTTTCACTTGCTTAGCTGTCTGTACCACCGCTCGTGTAATCGCCTGACGAGAACAAAAAACCTGTAAATTCAATTCCGGATATTGTGTAAGCAAAGTTTGCTGTCCGACAACATAAAAATAATGCTGTTGCTCGGTTAATTTAGGCAATAATTGATCACGGAAAAAATTCAATACCGTTCGGTTATGATGCGGAATATCCGAACCTAAAATATGATAAATAGGGCGCATAACTTCTTTTAAAATTTGTTTAACTTGTTTTATTATAAGCGGGAAACATCAAACAAGCGGTCAAAAACCGCTAAAATCCTACCAATAAAATTAACAATAATTCTCACTAAAATCTACATATACCCTATTCTAAGTAGAGAACTACGACTAGATCAAATTTCTTGTATTTTTCAAAATTTTCTTCTTTTTATCCATTTTTGTTCTCGCTATGATTTAGCACATTAATTCCTACTATTTTAGTAGGTTATTCATTTTTTAATTAGTTTGGAGTGATTTTATGTACTGCGTTCAATGTGAACAAACCATGGTAACCCCGATGGGGAACGGTTGTAGTTTCGGTCAAGGTATGTGTGGTAAAACGGCGGAAACCTCAGATTTACAAGACTTATTAATCGCCTGCTTACACAGCCTTTCCGCGTGGGCGTTAAAAGCACGTGAACACGGCATTATCAACCATGATGCGGATAACTTTGCCCCTCGTGCGTTCTTCGCCACCTTAACCAACGTAAACTTCGATTCGAACCGTATCGTTGGCTATGCGCAACAAGCATTGGTTTACCGTAATCAACTGATTGCCGAAATTGCTAAAGTTGAAGCAAATCCACAAATTGACCACCCATTAGCACACATTGAACTCAAAGGCATTTCAATTGATCAACTTGCCGAACAAGCCAAAGAATTTGCGTTAGATACTGATCGTGCGGAAATCGGTGAAGAAGTTCACGGTGTACGTTTATTAGCGCTTTACGGCTTAAAAGGTGCGGCGGCTTATTTGGAACACGCTTATGTGTTAGGTAAATTCGATAACGATTTATATGTGGAATACCACGGATTTATGGCTTGGTTAGGCACAAAACCAAGCGATTTAAACGAATTACTCGAAAAATCACTCGCTATCGGCTCAATGAACTTTAAAGTGATGGCGATGTTAGATGCCGGCGAAACCGAAACCTTCGGTAATCCTGTGCCGGCTACGGTAAATATCCGTCCGGTGAAAGGCAAATGTATTCTAATTTCAGGTCACGATCTAAAAGACTTAAAAGAGTTATTAGAACAAACCGAAGGCAAAGGCATTAATGTTTACACTCACGGCGAAATGCTACCGGCACACGGCTATCCGGAACTGAAAAAATACAAACATTTAGTCGGTAATTTCGGTTCAGGCTGGCAGAATCAACAAAAAGAATTTGCTCGTTTCCCGGGTGCGATCGTGATGACATCTAACTGTTTAATCGATCCGAATGTGGGTGATTATGCCGATCGTATCTTCACTTGTAACATCGTAGGTTGGCCGGGCGTGGTGCATTTAGAAAAACACAACTTTGCACCGGTTATCGAAAAAGCGTTGGAATGTGACGGCTTCCCATATACCGAATTAGAACACTACATCACTGTCGGTTTCGGCCGCAAAACTTTAATTGACGCTTCCGATGCGGTGATTGATTTAGTCAAAGCAGGCAAATTAAGCCATGTATTTGTGATCGGCGGTTGTGACGGCGATAAAGAAGAACGCCACTACTACACGGATTTAGCCTATGCGTTACCGAAAGATACTGCAGTGCTTACACTCGGTTGCGGTAAATACCGTTTTAACAAATTAGATTTCGGTACTGTTAGTGATATGGGTGATGGCGGCTTACCTCGCTTACTAGACGCAGGTCAATGTAACGACACTTATTCGGCGATTATGTTAGCGGTAACGCTTTCGCAGAAATTAGGGATTGGCTTAAACGAATTGCCACTTTCGATTGTGCTTTCTTGGTTCGAACAAAAAGCGATTATCGTGTTATTAACGCTGTTAGCGCTTGGCGTGAAAAATGTTTATTCAGGCCCAAGCAAACCGGCGTTCTTAAACGAAAACGTGATGAATTTATTACACGAAAAATTCGGTTTAAGCGGTTTAACCACCCCTGAACAAGATTTCGGTCATATCATCCATAAATAATCGGCTAACGAAAAAAGAGCGGTCGAATTTTGCAAAATTTTTGCAAATTTCTCAGCAATTTTGACCGCTTGTTGAATGTAAGAACACATTGCGTCCCTACATATATCGAAAGGAACAACAAAATGGCAAATACCAATAAAAACCCTTTATGTATTAACGAATTACAGGTTTATTCAATCGTACAAGAAGCGCTAAATGTCAAAACGATTAACTTTATCGCACAGGATTTCTACCCGTACCAAGCGGGGCAATATGCGTTAGTCAGCGTTAAAAACACACCGCATATTACCCGTGCTTACTCACTTTCTTCTACCCCGGGCGAGAGCCGTTTTGTGTCGATTACCGTGCGTGAAATTGAAGGCGGCGTCGGTTCGACTTGGCTGAACAATGACGTAAAAGTCGGTGACCAAGTATGGTTCTCGAATCCAATAGGCGAATTTTCTTGCCAACACGTATTGGCGGATAATTACTTATTAGTCGGTGCAGGCAGCGGCGTTACGCCAATTATGTCAATGGCTCGTTGGTTATTAGCAAACCGCCCTGAAGTGAACTTAACCGTTATCCATTCGGTGCATTCGCCGGAAGATGTGATTTTCAAATCGGAATGGCAAGAATTAAAAGCCAAATATCCGCAACTCAACTTAGTAATGAACGCTTCGGTCGGGGCAACCGAAGGCTTTGCAAGCGGTCGAATTTCAGCGGAAATTATCAAAAATGCGGTGCCGAATGTGAGCGATTACACCGTGATGACCTGCGGCCCTGAAGCCTATATGGCGGCATTAAAAAATATCGTGCTTGAATTAGGTGTTAGCGAAGATCGTTTCTTTACCGAAGCTTTCTTTAATACCGCCTTAGCCGGAGAAATCAGTTCGGACAAGAAAACCACCCTAACTATTAACGCTGCAAAACAAATTAAAGCGGAAGTACCGGTTGGTATGACCTTATTAGCCGCATTAGAAGCGCAAGAACAACCGGTGGTTTCCGGCTGCCGCACCGGTTTATGCGGTTTATGCAAAACCAAAGTCACCGGTGGCACATACGAAGTGGTCGGTACCGGCGATTTAACCGAAGAGGAAATCGCACAAGGCTATGTACTGGCGTGTAGCTGCCGTGTAAAAGAAAACGTATCGGTTTCTTTATAAATTTTATAAACAAAAAAACCTCAAAGGAAATCTTTGAGGTTTTAATTTTTTAGGTAGCGACGAAACGCAAATAAGCAGATAAAGAAATAACAAAAATAAGTCAATAAATAGGTTTGTACCGCACCTTCCGCACCATTTAACGGAATCAACCAATGCCCGATAGTAATCAATAACGTTAATTGACAAACTTCCGCCAACACATACAGCTTTAACGAGGCTTTCGCCACGACTAAATAGCCGAATACGTAAGCAACCACTTTAAAAACATCTCCGATTAATTGCCAAATAAACAATGATTCCATCGGTAAAAATTGTTCGGAATATAAGGTCAGAATGATTTCACGCTTTAAAACAAATACCGATAAACCGGTAGCGATTGCAAGAATTCCAACAAATTTAACCGCTTTAATCAACTCGCGTTTAATTTCAGATTTTTGGGTTAATTTGGCAAACGTCGGTAATAAATATACCGAGAAAACCGCCGTAATCAGTTGCAAATACGCATCGGAAATTTTACTTACCCCTTGCCATAAGCCGACCTGCTCAAGCGAATGAGATTCCATCAGTAAATCACGCAACAAAATATAAGCGAGCGGTAACGTGATTGCCGTTGCGAATACCATACCGCTGAACTTAAATAAATTTCGCGCATATTGCCAATCAAACTCGCCTTTCTCCCTAAAACGAAATACGGAACCTTTCGGTTTTAGAAAATAACCGGCGGGTAACCAAGCTAACGCCGATATAGCCGCCAGCCCGATTAACGCCCCCGAATAATCGCACACATATAATCCGCTTATAAAAACGCTAACCGCAAGAAATATGCCGATACTCTGACTTATCGCATTGGCTTTCGCCTGTCGATACCCTCTTAAAATAGCCAATAGATAGTTACTGCTCGCAATGCCGAATTGGATAATCCCCGTCGCAATAATTACCGTTTGATAATCTACGGAATAGAAAATCCATTCGCTGATTTTTGCGGAAAAGAAGATAAAAACGACCGCCAGTACGGCGGAAAAGCTCAATACAATCCTACTCGCCGTGACAAATAATCTGTGTAATTTTTGCGGCTCGTGTTCAAATTCCGCTACATATTTCGTCACACCGTGAAAGATACCGCCGCCGGCAAATGCGCCCAGCACGGTAATCAGCGTCATAAAATTCGCCGCTTGCCCTAAGCCTTCCAACCCGAATTGCAAGGCAAACAGCTTTACCAATATTAAACTAATAGCGATTTTAAATGCGGTGGCGCTTGCCGTCCAAACGGCCGTTTTGCTCAATGATTGCATTGATGTAGAAATTCCAATATAACCCGAATAATTTTATCCGATTCTTGCGGTTGTAAATTATAAAATAGCGGTAAACGCACCAAGCGTTCGCTTTCCGAAGTAGTAAAACGGTCTTCACCGATAAAAGTACCAAACCGCTTCCCGGCAGGGCTGCTATGTAGCGGCACATAATGAAAGACCGCTAAAATTCCGTGTTGTTTTAGCCGTTCGATAAAGTCATTACGTTCATCCGAATTGCGCCATTTCAGATAAAACAGATGGCCGTTTTGTTCACATTCGGGCGGGCAAGTCGGTAACTCAAGACGACCTTGTTCGGCAAACGGACGTAAGACTTCAAAATAGCGTTGCCAAACGGCTAAACGAGTCTGCTTGATGTGTTGTGCGACTTCCAATTGTGCATATAAATAGGCCGCTTGTAATTCCGACATTAAAAAACTGGATCCGAGATCTCGCCAAGTATATTTATCCGTTTCTCCACGAAAGAATTGACTACGATTTGTACCTTTTTCTCGGATCACTTCCGCACGAGCAATAAATCGATCATCATTAATCAATAAAGCACCGCCTTCACCGCCGGCACTATAATTCTTAGTTTCGTGAAAACTATAACAGCCGAAATGCCCGATCGTGCCTAATGCTTTGCCTTTATAAAAAGACATTGCCGCTTGCGCCGCATCTTCGATCACATACAACCGATATTTTTCGGCTATTGCCATAATCGTATCCATTTCACAGGCGATACCGGCGTAATGTACCGGCACAATCGCTTTGGTTTTCGGTGTAATCGCCGCTTCAATTTTCGTTTCATCAATATTCATCGTATCGGGACGAATATCGACAAACACAATCTTTGCTCCACGCAATACAAATGCGTTAGCGGTCGAAACAAAGGTATAACTCGGCATAATCACTTCATCGCCGGCTTGAATATCGATTAATATCGCCGCCATTTCCAATGCAGCGGTACAAGACGGCGTAAGCAATGCTTTTGCCGTACCGAATTGATTTTCCAGCCACCGCTCGCAACGCCGGTTATAAAAGCCGTCGCCGGACAATTTCCCGCTTGCCATCGCTTGTTGCATATAACCGAGTTCCGTACCGACAATCGGCGGTTTATTAAAAGGAATTTGCATACATTATTATTTCCGATAAAACCAATAAGCCGTCGCTAATATGCTCGCACCCTGCGTTAAATAAAGATTCATCGCAGGCAAGTTACCGATTTGAGTCGAAACTAAAAGCGAATTGGCTCCCTGTCGTTTCGCCCAATTTTGCGCCGCTTGTAACAATATGGTTGCAATGCCTTGTCGTTGGAATGCAGGCGAGACCGCTAATAAACCGACCTTCGCTTGTTCGCCGGCTAAACGCAAGCTGATTCCGCCCTGAATTTGACCGCTTGTTGTTTTTAAAACCAAACAAAGCTGATCAAATTCGCCTCGTACTGCACGGGCAATCCAAGTTTGGTACAGACGTTGATTTTCCGCTGCTGAAAACCAAGGCTCTCGAAAGCGACTTGTCGGAAAGGCTTGCCCGAATAACGTTTCCAATTGCTTAATATCTTCAATCGTTGCTGCTTCGCAAGCGGTTATTTTTTCTTGATAGTTTACAAGGTCAAAACCGAACTCGATTTCGCCTTCAACAAATTGAAAGCCTTGTGCCTGTAACTGTTGAATTTTTGGATAATCTTGAGCGGCGACCTTCGCTTGTATAATCGGACGGGCGAAGAAATCCGACAGCCACGGATCCGGGGTAAAACATTGCATTATAATTGACTCCATATCCCTTTCGTATCAATTAACCACGGTACGCTCATCGTGTCGGGCGATAGGTTTTTAAATGCGGTATGATCAACTAATAACAGTAAAATATCCGCTTTCTTAATCGCCTGTTCAAAACCGACCAGCTCGACTTTACCTCTCAACGATGGTGGCAATGCATTAATATGCGGTTCCACCGCTAACACCACCCCTCTATGCCAATCGGCAAGATATTGGGTAATTGCCAATGCCGGACTGCCTCTTAAATCATCAATATCCGCTTTAAAGCTTAGCCCTAAACAAGCGATTGTCACATCACCGGCTAAACAATTTCGGCGATTCACACAATCGGCTAATGCCTGTTTCACTTTCTCTATCACCCATTGCGGCTTACTGTCGTTTACTTCTCGTGCGGTACGAATTAAACGGGATTGGTCTGGCGTTTGTGCCGCAATAAACCACGGATCGACCGCAATACAATGCCCGCCGACACCGGCTCCCGGTTGCAGAATATTTACACGCGGATGACGATTCGCCAATCGGATCAGCTCCCATACATTTATGTTGAGTTTATCGCAAATCATTGATAATTCGTTGGCAAACGCCAGATTCACGTCACGGAAGCTATTCTCGGTTAATTTGCACATTTCCGCCGTGCGTGCATCGGTGGCGATACACTCTCCTTTGACAAAAATTCGGTATAAATCGACCGCTTGTCGGGTGGATTCGGCAGTCAGTCCGCCGATAACTCGATCATTTTCAAACAATTCAATCATCACTCTGCCCGGTAGCACGCGTTCCGGACAATAAGCAATATAAATATCGGCATTGTCGTTACCTTGAGTCGGAAAACTCAGATCAGGACGAAGTTTTTGCAACCATTTTGCCAATTTTTCTGTTGTCCCAACCGGAGAAGTCGATTCCAATACAATCAAATTTCCTTTGACTAAATAGGGAGAGATTGCTTTCACCGCTTGCTTAATATACTGAAGATCAGGCTGGTGGTTATATGTGAGAGGCGTTGGCACGGCGATCACAAATACATCGGCAGGATCGGGAGTCTGCGTTGCAAAAAGTAAGCCGTTTTCGACCGCTTGTTTAACCGCCTCTTCAAGCTGCGGCTCAACAAAATGAATCCGACCTTGATTAATTTTTGTAACGACATCGGGATTAATGTCCACACCCAAAACGGACTTACCGCATCTGGCGAAAGCAACCGCTGCCGGCAGCCCGATATAACCCAGTCCGATAATCGCAATTCGATTAAACGTATTCATATGATATTTCTCGTTTGGCTTTAAGTTCGTCCGTAACAAAAAACAGGCTTTGTCTTTTCCAAGAACAAAGCCTGCCGACTAATTCAATATTTGTTTAAGTACGTCAATAATATATCGGCAAGCATTCTCCTTTGCATAAGGATTCTTTGCTTGCGCCATCGTTCGATAAATCCGCTTATCGGTTAAAAGCAAGCTCACCTCTTGCACAATGCTTTTAGCTTCGGTTCCAACCAGACGAACCGTTCCCGCCGCAACCGCTTCCGGACGTTCGGTTGCGTTACGCATTACCAACACCGGTTTATTTAATGCGGGAGCTTCTTCTTGAATACCGCCGGAATCGGTCAAAATCAAATAAGCGCGTTCCATTAAATAGACGAAGGACAAATACTCTTGCGGCTCGATTAAGAAGATATTTTCCACTCCGCTAAGTAAACGGCTGACCGGTTCGCGTACGCAAGGATTAAGATGTACCGGATAAACAATCTGCACATCGGTATGCCGTTTGGCAAGCGTGACCAACGCTTCGCAAATATGTTCTAAGCCTGCGCCGAAACTTTCTCGGCGGTGTCCGGTAACCAAAATGAGTTTTTTCCGCTCGTCTAAAAATTGATAATGTCGATTCAAGTTTTTAACCAAACTTTTATCCCGTCGGATTCGGGAGGATACGCAATGTAACGCATCAAGCACCGTATTGCCGGTTACCCAAATCTTATCGGGCGCTTTATGTTCTTGTAATAAATTTAGACGTGCTTGCTCGGTCGGTGCAAAGTGATAGTCGGCTAATACGCCGGTCAGGCAACGATTAGCTTCCTCCGGAAACGGTGCATAGCGGTCACCGCTACGCAAGCCCGCTTCGATATGTCCGACCGGAATTTGATGATAATAGCAGGCGAGTGCGGCGGCAAAAGTAGTAGTGGTATCGCCGTGTACCAATACCATATCAGGACGATAGCGTGCGAACAGATCTTTCAGCGATTGTAAAATTCGTACGCTGATGTCGATTAGATCTTGCCCGACTTGCATAATATTTAAATCAAAATCGGGTCGAATTTCGAAAAGGTTCAAAACTTGATCCAGCATCTCTCGATGCTGACCGGTTACGCAGACCTTTGCCTCAAAACTCGCATCCTCCGCCAACATTTTTGCCAGCGGAGCCATCTTGATCGCTTCCGGTCGCGTACCGAATACGCTGAGGATTTTAATTTTGTTCGGCATCTGCTGGTTTTTTTCGTAATAATCCCATTGTTGAAACAATGACCATACCGAGTAATAAGCCGACTAAAGCACCGATCATCATCCATAACGTTGGATTCGGCGTGTCGGGGGTTAAAGGCACGCTTGGCGTTTTTACAAATCTGAATGCGGTTAATTGATCGTCTAACGGCTGCACGGAACGCATTAAATTTAACTTACCGTTCCAATCTTGGGTCGCAATCTGGTTACCTTGTTGTATTGCGCCAAGTTTAATATCCGCCGCACTTTTTATTTGTTGAAACAGATTTTTCCACTTGGCGACAAGTTCGGCATTTAAAGTCTGCTTGGTTTGCTGATTGGCAAACGCAATAAAATCGTTTAATAACTTATACGCTTCTTCCGGATTAGCGGAACGTACGCTTAAGCTGTCAAAAGGTTGCGTTTTGGTCGCCGCTTGAAATACGAATTGTTCCGCGAGACTTTGTGCCGTCATAACGATAGGTTGATGAGTCAATTGCGCTTTTAACTTAACCGTTTCGGTCTGAGCAAGAAATTCGACTAATACGTCCGCGGAGATTAAATTACGTTTAAACTCGTTATAACTACCGAGCGTTGCCGAATCCTCCGCTTTACGACCGATTTCCGGCGCAAGAGAAAGAGAGCCTTTATCGTCCGCGATAACATTGTAACTCACCCCATCGCCGCCGTTTAAAAAAGTATAGGTAGAGAATAAGGTATAATAATTACCCAGCGCCGATACTTTCGGCGGCTCAAATTCTGCCGTCGCTTTCCAAGTTTGCGTGTCAAGCGAACTTAATCCGAATCCGCCCGCCACACCGACGGCAGTACTTATAATTAACGTGAACAAATAACGTAATAGCATAAATAATCCTAAAAATTCGACTGTTTACTCTCAGTTACTCACTACCGATTTTGAGCTTTCTTTTCGCTCTGCGTTTCATACGACGAATAAAGCGTGTCACTCGCCACGCATGCGTAATCGAATAGGCATAGATAAAGAATAAACCGATAAAGCCGATCGTCATCAACCATTGATTCCAATAGTAGTATTCGCCTAATACGCCGATGGTAGAGCAAATCGCCGCCCCGAAGGTAATGACTGCCAGTGCTTGGCGAGAAGTTAAACCGGCGCGCATCATTAAATGGTGTAAATGTAGGCGGTCCGGTCTGAACGGACTTTTGCCCTTTTTCAAACGGCGAATAATGACCGCCACCATATCGATTAGCGGCACGGCAATCAGCCATAAACCGGTAATCGGACTAATCGTATGCCCTTGACCTTGGGTACTAAGCAACAGAATCCAAATAATCGTAAACCCAATCAGGGTACTGCCCGAATCGCCCATAAAAACTTTCCATTTGGCGCCGAATACGCTGAGGTTAAACATCGCATACGGAATCAAGACGACAATAATCGCAAAACACCAATAGGCTAACGTGTATTGCTCGTCCAGCCACATCAGCACGCCGATACCGGCAAAACTGGCGCTGGAAAGGCCGGCTAATAAGCCGTCGATACCGTCCACCATATTAAACGCATTAATCACGCCGATCGTGACAAACACGGTAAAAATAATGCCGAGAATCCCAAGCTCGATACTAAACGGCGCAATCACTTGCCCTAAGCTATCTAAAGACAGTCCGTTATAAATCATGAGACCGGCTAACCCGGCTTGAATGCCGGCGCGTAAAAACGGGCTTACGTCAAAACGGTCGTCCAACACCCCGATAACCAATAGAATAGTCACCGCCGCAAGATACAACCAAGGTAAACGCATATCTTGCCATTCCATAAAATAGAAGGTCAGATTACCTAAAAATAGGGCTATCCCGCCGATTAACGGGATTAAGCCTTGGTGACGTTTACGAAAGTTCGGTTTATCGACCAAACCGATTTTTTCCGCAACCGGTCTCATAAAAATCAGACTGGCGAACGACACCACAAAAACAGCAAGAAAAGTAAGCCACATAAGGGGTTAGCTCCCTCAAAATCAATATAAAAAAGTGTGTAAAGAATATCACAAAGGCGAGGACTCTCAAATTTTTTTAGGTTATTTGGGCTTTTTTTTATAAAATGGATAAATATAAAGTTTGCTTTATTTCGTTTAAGAATAACTTTAGAAAATCCATGACATACTTTCTCTATTACTGTTCTTTGCTTAGCCAAAGAAAAGTAACCAAAACAAGCGGTTATTTTTAAACTATTTTTTGTAAAGCGAAACCTTGTCGATCAACGCTATTCAGAATTTCAATTTAAGGAATCATTTATGTCTAAATCAGAACAACTATTTGAAAAAGCTCAAAAAGTTATCCCAGGCGGGGTCAATTCACCGGTGCGTGCGTTTAAAGGGGTAGGCGGTACGCCGGTATTTATCCAAAAAGCGGAAGGTGCGTATATTACCGATTCGGACGGTAAAAAATATATCGATTACGTCGGTTCTTGGGGACCGATGGTATTAGGTCATAATCATCCGGCAATTATCGATGCAGTATTGAAAGCGGTACCGAACGGTTTAAGTTTCGGTGCGCCGACCGAAAGCGAAATCACTCTCGCTGAATTGGTCACCAAATTAGTCCCTTCTATCGAATTAGTCCGTATGGTCAGCTCAGGTACCGAAGCAACCATGTCGGCAATTCGTTTAGCACGTGGTTATACCGGTCGTGACAAAATTATCAAATTTGAAGGCTGCTACCACGGCCATTCCGATTCGCTCTTAGTGAAAGCCGGTTCCGGCGCATTAACCCTAGGTCAGCCGAGCGGTCCGGGTGTCCCTGCCGATTTTGCGAAGCACACGCTCACTTGTACTTATAACGATTTAGATTCGGTAAAAACCGCTTTCGAACAATATCCGAATGAAATCGCCTGTTTAATCGTCGAGCCTGTTGCCGGCAATATGAACTGTATTCCGCCGAAAAATGATTTCTTAAAAGGTTTACGTGCTTTATGTGATCAATACGGTGCGGTGTTTATTATTGATGAAGTGATGACCGGTTTCCGTGTCGCATTAGGCGGTGCGCAAGCCTATTACGATGTTAAACCGGATTTAACCACACTCGGTAAAATTATCGGCGGCGGTATGCCGGTCGGTGCGTTCGGCGGTAAAAAAGAGATTATGGAATACATTGCACCGACAGGGCCGGTATATCAGGCGGGTACGCTTTCAGGTAACCCGATTGCGATGGCAGCCGGTTTAGCTTGTTTAACCGAACTCTCCAAAGCGGGCAACCAAGAGAAACTTGCCGCACAAACCAAAACGTTAGCGGAAGGTTTAAAAGCATTAGCGGCAAAACATAACGTACCCTTTACCGCACAATATGTCGGCGGTATGTTCGGTTTATTCTTTACCGAGCAGGCGGAAATCACGAATTTCCAAGAGGTGATGAAATGCGATGCGGCGAAATTCAACCGCTTCTTCCATTTAATGTTGGAACAGGGGGTGTATCTTGCGCCAAGCGCATTTGAAGCGGGCTTTATGTCGCTTGCCCATAGCGATGAAGATATTCAAGCGACTCTAGTAGCGGCGGACAAAGCCTTTGCTCAATTATAATTAACGCCTTTATCCGCCCTCAAGCGACGATCGTGTTGAGGGCGGATTGCCATTTAAACTAAAAAGATATACGGCAAAATATTCATAATAGCGGCGGTGGTGACCGCTAAAATCAATTTGGATAAGCCGAACATCAGCCCTTGATTCTCGCCTCTATCCAATTTCACTAACATATTGGCGAGTGCCGTATTTGCAAATAACCCGACCAACGCAAAAATAACCAAATATAAAAACGCCGTCGCCTCGGACAAATATTCCAGTGCGTAAAACCACGGCACAATCAATAATGCAATCAAAATCGGCGCAATATAATTCAGTTTTACCACCCCGAAATTAATATGACGTGAAAAACCGGTTTGTAGCAGTACCGCAATTAAATTATTGATAAAAAACGCAATCGGCACCAATTCTTGTCTATCCAACAATTCGGTAAAAATATACGGAAAAATCACATAAAACGCCGAGCCCATTCCTAACGGAATAAATAGCAATAAATGGACGAAAATAAACCGCTTGTTAATTACCTCTTTAAACTGCGCAAAGCGGAAAGGCGCAAAACGAAAATCGCATTTTCTTCTCGGCATCATTCGCCACATAAAAAGTAACATAACGACTTCAATCGCACAGCAACACCAAATAAGCCATTCCGCTTTTTGATAATGAATAAACGGAATGGAAATTAACGGAGCGACCATAGACGCCATACTGGAGATTTTAAGGAATTTACCTTGCGCCTTGGTTTTAGACGCATAACCGTCGTCGGCATTGGAAAGCAGAAAGGCGCGCGCATTCGTACTAAATAGCGTACTGCCTAGCCCGAAACAAAATGTTGCCAGCAGTAATAAACCGTAGTGGTTTGTGGTAAGCAATAAAATATAGCCCAACGCATCCAGTAAACAACCTAACATCATCACCGGCGTTCGTCCGTAACGATCTCCCCATGAACCGGCGAATAGCGAAAAAGCCTGACTGGCAAACACTAATAAAGAAAAGGCACTGGCGATTTGTGCCGTATCAAAGCCTTTGTGTTTCATTAAATAAATAAAAAACACACTTTGCATCGCCGTATAAGCGAGTCCGGAAAAAAAGCGTCTCCATAAAATAATATTCTGCACGTTCATACGTTATATCCTTTTTCTTTTATGCAGATCGAAAATCTCTCTTACGAATCCCTAGTACGAATAACGAACTAAAATACACGATCGCCGCCAATACGATTAACCAGCCTAACCAATATACTTTTAACCAAATATTCATCGCATACCAGCTTTCGATATTTGGCGAAAAATAAGCGACCGATGCGCCCATTAAACAAGCGGAAATCGCGACTTTTAAGACGAATATGCCCGTTTTCGCCGTTACTTTATACACTCCGGATTGAGCAAGCCCGCGATAAAGTAGCGACGCATTAACCGCCGCCGAAAGCGCCGATGCCATTGCCAAGCCCAAATAGCCGAACGGGATTGCCAATACGCCGAAACAGATATTACAAACGGTAGCGATCATACCGATCTTGACCGGTGTTTTGGTATTTTGGCGGGCATAGAAGCCGTTTGCTAAAATATTGATAAGCATATAACTGTTTAATCCCAAGCACATAATCCATAAGGCATGGGAAGTAGCAATCACATCGGATAAACCGAATTTGCCGCGCATAAAGATGGTCATCATTAACGGCTGGGCTAATACCGCGATACCAATCATTGCCGGAATACCGAGTAATAACACCATTCTTACGCCCCAGTCCATCGTGCCTTGGAACTCTACCGCACGTTGTACTTCGTCAATCTCTTTCTTTTTCGCAATACGAGATAAACTCGGTAATACTACCGTAGAAATCGCAATGCCGAATAACCCGAGCGGAAACTCGATTAAGCGATCGGAATAATATAACCAAGTAATCGAACCGGTGACTAAAAAGCTGGCAATCACTTGGTTAATTAACAAATTAAGCTGGGTTACCGAAACCCCGAATAATGCCGGAATCATTAAATTTCGGACTTTAGTCACCCCTTCGTCTTTCCACGCCCATTTCGGTTTAACCAGTAAACCTTCTTTTTTCATAAACGGGATTTGGAATAAGAATTGCAACAATCCGCCGAGGAAAATACCCCAAGCTAAGGCAACATCAGGTTGTTCAAAATAATCCGCACCGAATAACGCCATACTGATCATCGCAATATTTAGCAATACCGGCGAAAACGCCATCACACCAAACTTACCGATGGTATTTAAAACCGCTCCGGACAACGCAACGAAAGTAATAAACCACAAGTAAGGAAAAGTGATTTTCAGCAGTAATGAGGCTTGAGTGAATTTTTGTGCGTCAGGGCCGTCGTTTACCCAATCCATAAACCAACCGGTACCGAATAAAGCGGCAACCACCGGCGAACCAATCATTGCCACTAAAGTGACAACCGTGACTAAACCGCCTAAGGTTCCCGACACTTTGGCGACAAACTCACGGGTTTTATCCAAATCGTTGTCGGCGTTATATTCGGCAAGCACCGGTACGAACGCCTTTGAAAAAGCGCCTTCCGCAAAGAGGCGGCGTAAAAAATTCGGAATACGGTTGGCAAACAGAAAGACGTCCGACATTGCGCCGGCACCGAGTAAGCCGGCGATCACCACATCACGCACGAGTCCGAGAACCCGAGAAATCAAGGTCATTGAACTGACAATCATGCCCGACTTTAAAAGTTTTTTGCTCATAAGCGTTATAAATTCATATCAAAATTAAAGGATAGCAGTTTAACAAAAGGGCTTTGAATACGTTATCGGAAACGCCGCATAAGTTAAACTTTTCTTGATCTTAATCGCGGTTTGTTACAAGCGGTTCGTTTTTATCCATTTTTTACAAAAATCTCTCAAGATCCGACCGCTTATCCTAAGATCCCCATAGAAATTGCACGGAATTTTATCAGTTTGTTGTAGGAAAATCAGAAAAAAACTGATAAAATCTCCGCCTATCGTTTTCTATCAGTAAAACGGTGTTATTTTCAAGCACGTGTCTCGTTGAAAATGAATTTAAACTATCGATAGCTAAACATAAACCAACGTTTATGTTTTTTAATTTTTACACAGATATTTTAGGAGTTTGACCTTGGCTAATATCAAGTCAGCAAAAAAACGTGCGGTTCAATCTGAAAAACGCCGCCAACACAACGCAAGCCAACGCTCAATGATGCGTACATTCATCAAGAAAGTATACGCGGCAGTAGCGGCAGGCGATAAAGCAGCTTCACAAGCAGCTTTCGTTGAAATGCAAAAAGTAGTGGACCGTATGGCATCTAAAGGCTTAATCCACGCTAACAAAGCAGCTAACCACAAAGCAAAATTAGCAGCTCAAATCAAAAAATTAGCGTAATTGCTTTTTGTATAAAAGAACCGACCGAAGGGTCGGTTTTTTTACGTCTGTTTGCTCTATAAGAAAAATGTGCCTAATTGGAATAATTTCTCAATTTCACCCACTTGTTTTTTATCGTTTACAAAGATAATCACGCTGTCGTTTTCTTCAATTTCCGTCGATTTATGCGCAATTAACACTTCATCGCGACGCACTATCGCACCGACAACCGCTCCCTGCGGCAATTTTAATTCTCGTATCGTTCTGCCGACTACTTTGGACGATTCCTGATCGCCGTGCGCAATCACTTCGATACATTCCGCCTGCCCCTGTTTTAGAGAAGCCACTTGCACGATATCGCCTTTACGTACGTGACTGGATAAGGCGGAAATGGTCGCTTGTTTCGGTGACAGCGCAATATCGATCGTACCGCCTTGAATCAGATGCAAATATGCCGTACGCTGTACTAATACAATCGCTTTCTGCGCACCTAATCGTTTAGCCAATAACGCTGACATAATATTGGCTTCGTCATCGCCGCTTAACGCCAAAAATAAATCTATATTCTCGATATGTTCTTCAAACAAGAGTTCCTGATCCGACGCATCGCCGCACAATACTAGCGTTTTTTCCAACTTCTGCGCCAACTTTTCCGCTCGTTTCGGATCTCGTTCGATCATTTTCACGCTGTATTGTTCTTCAAGATCTTTCGCCAGCCCCATACCGATACTGCCACCGCCGACGATCATCACTCGCTTATGCGGTTTATCCAAGCGTTGCATTTCGCTCATCACCGCTTTTATATTATGAGTCGCGCAGATAAAGAACACTTCATCGCCCGCTTCAATAATGGTCGAGCCTTGCGGCAAAATCGCTCGTTCTTGACGGAAAATCGCAACGACACGCGCTTCGATATAAGGCAAATGATCACGTAAAGCGGAAATCGGATAACCGACTAACGGACCGCCGTAATAGGCTTTTACGCTGACCAAACTCACCAATTCATTGGCGAAATGCGCCACTTGTAACGCACCGGGGTAATTAATCAGACGTAAGATTTCTTTTTTTACCAACACTTCCGGTGCGATAATATGGTCGATCGGCAATGCCGCATCATTAAACAGCTGATCTTTTTCTCGTACGTAATCGGAATTACGAATACGGGCGATTTTGGTCGGAATATGGAACAAGGTATGCGCAATTTGACAGGCAATCATATTGGTTTCGTCACTTTCGGTAACCGCTACCAATAAATCCGCATCACTTGCTCCCGCATCACGTAAAATTCTCGGCGATGCGCCGTTGCCTTTTAATACTTGCAAATCGTGCTTATCTTGCAGCGTGTTCAAACGACTTTGATCATCATCGATCAAAGTAATATCGTTATCCTCACTCACTAAGTTTTCCGCAAGGGTCGAACCGACTTGACCCGCACCTAAAATAATAATTTTCATTTTAAAATCCAATTACCAAAAGATAAATATGCCTTTATCTTACGGCAATTTATTGTTTGATTAATTTCGCATAAAAGAAACCGTCACCGCCCTGTTCTTGCGGGAAAAACTGTTTCATTGCGGTTTTTTCGCCGTTAAAGTCCATTTCTACCCATTCGGCATCCGAATGGCTTGCGACAAAACGGGTAATCTGCTCGCCGTTTTCTTCCGGTAGAACCGAACAAGTCGCATAAACCAATACGCCATTCGGTTTTAATCTGCCCCATAATGCTTCAAGAATTTTCGCCTGTAACGCGACTAATTCGGCAATATCGTTTTCTTTACGTAACCATTTAATATCCGGATGACGGCGAATTACGCCGGTGGCGGAACAAGGCGCATCGAGCAAAATACGGTCAAACATCACACCGTCGTCCAACCATTCCGCCGGTTTAGACGCATCGCCGCAAATCACCGTTGCCGTCTGTCCAAGACGAGCTAAATTCTCACGTACACGTTTTAGACGGCTTTCTTCAATATCTAACGCAATTACCTTCGCTTGCGGTGCGACTTCTAAAATATGCGTAGTTTTGCCTCCCGGTGCTGCACAAGCGTCTAAAATTAATTCGCCGTTTTGTGCTTCCAACAAAGCTGCCGACCACTGAGCGTGGGCATCTTGTACCGTCGCCCAACCTTGTTCAAAATTCATCAATTTATTAACTGGTACCGGATTGGCTAATAAAATTGCCGATTCAGGCACGCAAGCGGTCATATTTTCCGAATTTTTTGCAACCAGATCGCCTAACAAGACACGGTAATCTTGCGGTTTAATCCGCTGAATATTGCTACGAATCCACATCGGCGGACGTTGATTGTTCGCATCGATAATTTCTCGCCAATTCGGATAGGCTTTTTTCAATTTATTCACAAACCATTCGGGATGAAGCGTTTGCCAATTTTTATCGAATTTAGCTAACAGAACATCTTTTTCACGTAAAAAACGGCGTAATACGCCATTAATAAGCGCTTTAAAATTATCCAATTTAAGCGATTTTGCCGCATTAACCACTTCATCAACCGCCGCAAATTCCGGCACTCGCATATAAAGCAACTGATAAAGCCCGACCAATAACAAGCAATGTACCAAACGTGTTTTACCTTTTAACGGTTTTTCCACCGCTTGTGCAATGACTGCCTCAAGGCGCGGTAATGTTCGGCATACACCAAAACTAATCTCTTGCACTAACGGTAAATCTTTCGCCTCTAATTTTGCTTGCGATTCTGGGATTAAGGTGGCAAGCGATTTGCCTTGATCGAGAACTTGTAAAATAATTTGTGCGGCAACCGCACGGGCATTTTGTTTTTTCATTAATTTATTCTTATCAGAAGGTATCTTGATCACGTAATAAATGAATATTACCTTTTCGTCTTAAAAAGCCCGAGCGGTCAAAATATTCGATCAGCTGAACGGTTAATTTACGTCCCCACTGAATTTCATCACGTAGCTGATTCACTGAAACAGAGCCGTTTCGTTCTACAATCTCTTTCACTAATTGAGCCAGTTCGATCATTCTCTCGCTGAGCAAGAAACGATCTTTCACAATCGGAATTAAGTAGCCTAATTTACCGGCTTTATAGAGCAAGTTTCGCATTTCGGTTTCATCGCAACATAATTCCGTTGCAATATCACGCACCCAAAGCGCTTCATTTTTGCTTTCGAACAGCGGTCGAATTTGTTGCCAAAGTTGCAATTCCTCCGCCGAAAATTCGATACGATGATTCGGTAAATGAACCCAACCTCGGGTTTGTGCCAGCTGTTTGTTTTCGATTAAGTCGTCAATAAATTGATAAGCCAGTTGTTCCGGCTGATCTAATGCGGCAATACGATATAATCTCGCTTTGGTTACGCCTAATTGGTCATTGTGATTTTGATGATACTCGGTAAGTTTTTCGATAATACTTTGCTGAATGCGTTGCTTAAATTCAGCGGTAAAAATCCATTTCGACTGCACATCAAAACCGAGTTTTGCCAAATTTTGCGTAAAACATTGCTCACGCCATAATAACGTATCGAGCTGTTCCGCTCTATTCTTTAAGTAAAGCGGGATTCTCTGCATATAAGCGGTCGTTTTTGCCAACTCTTTTACTAAGGCAAGGCGTTGTTCTGTTCGCTTATAGCGTTTCGGCGAATCAATTTCTAAAACTTCCGCTCCTGCTAAGGTTTGGCTGTCATCGCCACTACGAATAATCAGTTTATCCGTCACCGCCATTGCTAACGGCGCATCGAAAATAATTTCTGCAAAAGTTTCACTGTTTTTAACCGCTTGTTTTTCGGTTAAGAGATTCAACTTGCCGGTGACGTGCGAAGCAAAATGGTATAAATGCACAATATGATTTTCTTTTAGGTTTTGTGCGGTCTGCATTTTAACCGTAATTCTATCGGTAAACTGCGGCAGCAGTTCGGTAATCCAGTCGCCGCGCTGAATTTGCTCTTTTTCCGCATTGGCAAGATTCAATGCTAAACGTTGCCCTGCCGTACCGATTTCCGCTGGCTGATTTTGTGCGTGAATTTGCTTAATTCGAACTTTTTGACCGCTTGATAAATAAAACTCGTCACCGATTTTAACTTTACCCGCCACTGCCGTTCCGGTTACGACCAAACCGGCACCTTTGATATTAAATACTCGGTCAATCGCATATCGAAACGGCTTTTCAAGATGAGCCTGTTGTCGGCTTAATTGAATTAACTGATTTCTTAATGCCTCAATACCCTGACCGGTTACGGCAGAAGTGAGGAAAAACGGTGCATCGGAAAGAAACGGATAAGTCGCTTTAATTTTCGTCATAAGTTGTTCGGCTTGCTCCGCCGCCACGCGATCCGCTTTCGTCAAAATCACTAAGATATTGGTAAAATTCAATAAACGCAGAATCTCTAAATGTTCCGCCGTTTGCGGCTTAATCCCTTCTTCCGCCGACACAATCAATAACGCATTTTGTACACCGCCCAGTCCGGCAAGCATATTCGACAGGAATTTTTGGTGTCCCGGTACGTCGATAAAACCGAGAATATCCTCTTCAATCGGCAAATAGGCATAGCCTAAATCTATCGTTAAACCACGCTTTTTTTCTTCCGGTAAATGTGCCGTATCGGTACCTGTTAAGGCTTGTAATAGGGTCGTTTTACCATGGTCCACGTGTCCGCTGGTAACAAAAATCATGCTTCCTCCAACATATTTAACAACTGTTCAAACTGTGCCGCCGAACGTACGTCCAACCAAAATTTTTGCTGAGCAAATCGCCCGATTATCGGACTTGGCAAGGCTTTAAATCTTTTTTCTAATTCCAGTAAATCACTCTGTTTCTCGGCAAAAACCGTGACTGCGACCGAAGCTAAGGTTTCGGTCGGTAACGAACCGCTCCCGATTTGAGCAAGACTCGGTTCCACTTGCAAAATATAACGGGAATCCAACCGCTTGTTCAGCACCGCTTTTAAACGTTCCGCTTTGGCTTGCAAGGTTGCAATAGATTGAGTTAATAAATTAAACGTCGGCACTTCATCGGTTAATTTTTCCGGGAAAAGATAATGACGAAGTGTCGCTTCCAATGCCGATAAAATCACTTTATCGCAACGCAATACCCGCTTGAGCGGATGCGATTGAAGTGCATCAATCAATGCCTTTTTCCCAACAATAATACCCGCTTGCGGCCCGCCCAATAGTTTATCGCAAGAAAACGAAACCAAATCAACGCCTGCCGCTACTTTCTGTTGTACCATCGGTTCGGCCGGCAAGCCGAGTGCCGCCATATCCGTCAGCGAACCGCTACCCAAATCACTGATAACTGGCAAATCAAATTCTTTCGCCAATTCCACTAATTCTTCTTCCGAAACCGATTTGGTAAAACCTTGAATATGGTAATTACTGGTATGCACTTTCATTAAAAAAGCGGTATTTTCATTAATCGCATTACGATAATCCCGTAAATGAGTACGATTAGTCGTGCCGACTTCAACTAATTTACAGCCGGCTTGCGCCATAATATCCGGAATGCGAAACGCTCCGCCGATTTCCACCAGCTCGCCGCGAGAAACAATCACTTCTTTGCCTTGCGCAAATGTGGCTAACATCAATAAGACCGCAGCGGCATTATTATTGACGATACAGGCCGCTTCCGCACCGGTAATCTGTTGAATTAATTGAGAGATATACAGATCTCGATGGCTGCGTTTCCCTTCGTCGATATCGAATTCTAACGCAACGTTATTTCGCATCGCATTGGCGGCGGCGGCAATCGCATTTTCCGACCACAGCCCTCGCCCTAAATTGGTATGTAGCACCGTACCGGTCAGATTAAACACGGTTTTGCTAGATACCATACGCTTTTTTTGCAGATTTTGTTCAATCAAGCTAAAAATAGAAGATTGTTCGTTCATAAACGCAGGTAAACATTGCTGTTTAATAATCTGTTCACGTGCGTTTTCTATCAATGTACGCGCTTCTTGAACAAAGGCTTGATGTCCGAATCTTTCAATTAAATCAATACCTTGAGGGTTTTTCATCAATTTGTCGATAGCGGGAATGGTACGAAATAATTTTTGCATAATAAAAAATGTTAAGAAATTTTGGACAATTCTAATAAATAAAGTAGAATACCGCTACTCTTTAAAGGAAGCGAGTCATCTCCGGTGAGGTGGCAGGATTTCAAATCCTGTTGAGGACGCCAGCGTTCTTGGGTGGGTTCGACTCCCATTCGCTTCCGCCAATTATTTTCAATTCTATGACCAAATCTATTTGTATCATCACAGGCAGTACCCTCGGTGGAGCGGAATACGTTGCCGACCATCTCGAAAGTTGTTTAAAAACACAAAACTTTACCGTTGAATTATTTAACCAAGCGACCTTAGCGGATATTCAACAGCAAGCGCATTTAATTGTAGTAACTTCAACCCACGGTGCGGGCGAATTGCCGGATAACATCAAACCGTTATTTGACGAGTTGGCGGCAAGCGATTTGGATCTCAGCGGTATGAAATTCGGTGTGGTCGGTTTAGGCAGCACCGATTACGATACTTTCTGTCATTCGGTGGATATTGTTGAAAACGGTCTAACTGCCAAAGGTGCGAAACAGGTATGTGAATCGGTTCGTATTGATGTGGCAAATAATTTTGATCACGACGGCACCGCAGAAGCATGGTTGCCAAGTTTTGTTGAGAAACTTTAAAACTCCTTCCAAAACAAAGAGTTAGTAACAATCATTACTAGCTCTTTTTTTACCAATCCCGTCAAATTTTTCTTATACCTGCTAACAACTAATCTAATTCAGTCATCATTTCTATATATAAATTATAAATGAGATTTTTTTTGTAAATTAAAGAGCTTTTACAAAAATAAAAAACTTTACAAAAATCAAGAAATATATTAATCTTGCTATTATAGTAGTAATGAGTTTCATTTGTATTTATTAAGGTCTATATGATTGAGAAGAAGAGCTATTGCTATATACGGTAGGTTTGCTATTTATATTTAACTATTTCCAAGGGAGATGAAGTGGAAAATTTTCTACAAAAGATGAAGCATATTTTTAATAAGTATAAACAGAATTTATTTAAACATTAGAGAGTAGCATGAAAGAATTTATAATTTTGATTTCTGTAATTATAGCTCCAGTAATTATTGTTAAGTTATTAGATTTATCCATATTTACAAGAATATCTAAAAATAAAGAACAAAATGAACTATATCAAATAATATGTTATATAACTATTATATTAATGATAACCATATACAAAAATAAATTTTAATTATATAGGAGACATATGTGAAAGAATTGAATATCAAGGATTGTGAAATCGTAACCGGAGGGGTTGCTCCCTTAGTTTGGGCTGCTGCCGGTGTTGCTACATACTTAGGTACAAAATTATATTCAGGGGAAGATGTAACCGCCATTGGTGTAGTTAGTTCTGCAATTGGTGGTAGCATAGGCGGAGGTATTTCGGCTATAGCGAGAACAAGCACAACCCTAAGACCAATTGTAGGAGGATTTGCTGGCGGTGCAGCTGAAGGTTTTGTTAATAGTAGTTATCAAGGTATGAAAAGTAATAATTCTCCATCTTCATCACCCCGAAATCAATCGGGTTCAGATTATGGTGACGGTTGTAACTATCAATAATTATTTGGAGAGAAAAATGAAAATTCATTTTCCTATTTCTTATCAAGAATTTATTGATAATTATTTTGAGAAAAAGCCTCTATTGATGAAAAATGCAGTCAATCAGAATGAACTATTATCTTGGAAAGATATCAATGAAATCTTACCTCGTTGTAATCTTATCTCTGAAGATGCAGTTAAACTTATGTATCAAGGGAAAAAATTAAATAAAGAATACTACCTAGAGGAATATGACGATTTAGGTACTATCCGATATAAATTTCATGAAGAAAATTTATATAGCTTCTTAAGAGATGGAGCAACCTTGGTTGCTAATGGATTAGTAAATGAGCCTAGTATTGATACTTTTTCTCAAGAAATAGCTCAATTTATAGGATGCCATATATTTTCAAGTTTATATATTGCATTTAATACTCAACGTTCTTTTAAAAGTCATTGGGATAGCCGAGATATTTTTGCTATACAAATGCAAGGGAAAAAACGTTGGGTAGTACACTCTCCAACATTTAAGAATCCTTTATTTATGCATCGTAGTAAAGATATGCCGGAATATGATCCTGAATTAAATAACATTTATATGGACATCATTTTAGAAGCCGGAGATATCCTTTATCTTCCTCGTGGCTGGTGGCATGACCCGATTCCTGTTGGTGAAGAAACAGTACATTTAGCCATTGGAATATTTCCCGCTTATACAAATAATTATCTAACTTGGATTGCTCAAAATATTGTTGAAAAAGAGATTGCGAGAGCATCTCTATTATATTACGAGAGAGATCAAGAATTACTAGAACAACTAGCGCTTCAAACAGCAGAATATATTAGAGATAAAGAAAATTATCGTAAATTTATTGAAAATTTCTATGGCAAAAAACGGATAGAAAGACCATTAAAATTAGAAATATTAAGGAATTATCAACATGAATCAATTATTGATAATCAGAGAATATCTTTAAACATAAAGAATCATTATTTTAATTATGGAAATAAAATTATTTCAAATGGTTATGCCATCTCTATAGATGAAGAATTTAGTAAAATTATACAATTTTTGAAACAGGGTAATGAGGTCACAGTAGGTAATATTTTAAACAACGTATCTAAAGATAAAAGAGAGAAACTATCGGAGCTTATTTGGAAATTAGCTTATATTGGTGTTTTAAAATTAACCTAATTATATAAGCTCCGTAGATAACAAAAATTGTTTTATTCTTATCAAACATACTAAATATCTTCATAGATACGACTTTCTTTGAGCATAAATCGGGGATGGGTATTAGTATTGATAGATAGCCTAAGCGAAAAGTGATTTATCATCAAATTTTTATAATAGAACCAGATGAACATTATCGAGCTGCATTAAACAGGCCTAGAGGGGTAGGTGTAAAGACTGTCGAAAGACTTCTTTGATACACCAACTCAATAAACATTTGGATAAATGTAATGAAAAGGATATTTCCCCTATATAAGAATATTAAATGAGATTTCTTCGCCAGTCCGAAATATTATTAGAAATATTTATTATCAACCATTTTTTCTATTACACCGTTCAGCAAAAAGGTCGGAATTTGCAAAAAATTTGCAGATTTCGACCGCTTTTTTTACGCTTAAAGCATCGCTTTTAACGCTTCGGTGAGCTGTTGATAACGCTGATATTTTTGTTGGTAAGCAACGAAATTTGCCGGATTCGGTTGCACTTTTAACATTTCCGCTTTTAATACCTGCACTTGTGAAATCTCTGCACCGGTGCCTTGCATTGCCATTAATGCCGCGCCTAAACAGCCTGTTTCTTCCACTTGCGGAATTTCCAATTGCATACCGGTTAAATCGGCGAGCATTTGCAGCCAAATCGGTGATTTGCTCGGTCCGCCGGTTACACGTAATACATTTGCATTCGGGAAACGTTGCTTCATACGGTTGAGGTGGTGCATAAGACTAAACAGCACGCCTTCATAAATTGCCTGCAATAAATGCGCTTGGCTATGGTGCGCTTGCAAGCCGTAGAAGCCCGCTTGCATACCTAAGCCGGCATTCGAGCCGTATAAAAACGGCACAAATAACACGGAACTGGCTGCCGGCGGTAAGCTCGCCACTTGTTGGTTAATTTCCGCATAATCCAATTTCCATTGCTTCACGAACCATTCCAAATTGCCGGCGGAAGTCGGGCTGGCCTCGTGAATGATAAATTTGCCTTCATCCGTATAACGACCATAGACAAACGGCAAGGTTTGAGTCAAGTCGATGTTATCGGTAATGCCGCTGACAACCGACCACGTGCCTAATACCGCATTCAGTTTGTTTTCGTCATCTAAGTCAGCACAACGCGCTGTCGAAACCACATCAAACAAACCGCCGACCACCGGCGTTCCCACCGCTAATCCGGTTAGTTTGGCTGCCGCTTCGGTAACATAGCCGGCAATTTGATTCGGCTTAATTACAGGCGGTAGCTTTTCTAAAATATTTTGTAAACCGAGTAAATCGGCAAGTGTCTGGTCGTATTCGCCGGTTGCCATATTGTAGAGATTGCTTTCGGAAATATTGGTTTCTTCGGCAAATAATTCGCCGGTTAGACAGAATCGTAAATAGTCGTGCGACATCAGGACCGAGCCGATTTGCGCATAACGTTCCGGCTCGTTGTCTTGTACCCAACGCAAAATCGAAACAGGGTGTCCGGTCCATAATGTTTGGCGGGTAATCGGATAAAGTTTTTCCGGAATACCGTCCGCCTGCCACTGTTTCACAATTGCAAGAGAACGTTGATCGGAAGACAGAATCGCTCTGCCAAGCGGTTGGTTTTGCTGATCAAGTAAAAACGCACCTTTGCCTTGCGCCGAAATGCCCACCCCTTTGATAGCGGTCGGATTTACCCCGCTTTTTGCAACAGTTTGACGTACTACCTCGGCACACACTTGCCAAAGTTGTTGCATATCTCGCTCGGCATAGCCCGCCTGTTCGCTGATAACCGCCACATTCTCACGATGAATGCCGTGCAACTCGCCGGTTTGGTCAAAAAGTGCGGCTTTGACAAAAGTGCCGCCGCAGTCTATGCCTAGGTAGTAGTTCATTTTTTGCTCCAATTATTCGAGAGGTGAAAGATTGCCTCCCATGATTGCTATGTTTTTATCCTAGTTTGTTACAAGCGGTCATTTTTGCGAAAAACTTTGCAAATTAGACCGCTTGTAATAGCTTATTTCGCTAACGCATCAATTTGTTTGATAAGGCTGTCGCCGTTTTTTCAATAAAGGCTTTGCGAGTTTCACCTTCAACCGCCGCTTTAAACGGTACGTTATCCACTTGTTCGATCACTTCTACACTCGCTTTACGAAGTTTTTCGATAATGTCTTTTTCGTTTTTCACGTTGAGATCACGCTGGAATTGACCCGCTTCTTTCGCCGCTTCTAACACCGCTTTTTGCAGTTCAGGCGTTAAGCCGTCAAATTTGGCTTTATTCATCACGACGATTAATGGGGTATAACCGTGGTTGGTTAAGCTTAAATGTTTTTGCACTTCATACAATTTTGCCGACCAGAAAATACCAATTGGATGTTCTTGTGCATCCACCGCTCGGGTTTCAAGTGCGGTATAAAGCTCGGAAAGCGGCATTGGTACCGGGTTACCGCCCAATAAGGTGAACGCTTTGATATACATCGGGTTTTGGTTGGTACGGACTTTTAAGCCTTTAATATCTTCCGGTTTGTTTACCGCATGTTTTGAGTTAGAGAAGGCACGGAAGCCGACATCCCAGAACGCTAAGCCTTTTAAGCCTTGTTTTTCAAGATCTTGTAATAAACCTTGACCGATTTCACCGTCTAGCACTTTGTAAACGTGTTCACGATCTTTAAAGATAAACGGAATATCAATTACGTTTAATTTCGGTTCTAAACCGGTAAAGTTAGGCGAACCTGACATTTCAATATCAATCGTACCGCCACGCACACCGCTGATCATGGTTTATGCGTTACCTAATGTGCTGTCCGGGAACAATTTGAGTTTGATTTCCCCTTTGGTTTTGTCTTTTAATAATTCATCAAATTTTTTCGCCGCAACGTGTTGGCTGTCGGAACGAGGGGCTTCATAGCCGAAACGAAGCGAGATTTCCGCATTAGCCACACCTGAAAAAGCGACTGCACTGGCAACGAGAGCTGATAAAGTTTTTAGATTAAAAAGTTTCATAGGGGTCTCCTAAGTGGGTTGGGAATTTGTTGCTTTATTACCCTCTCCCCTTGTGGGAGAGGGACAGAAAAAATAGCGTATAGCGATTTTTTCAGGGAGAGGGGTAATATTTTCAACTTAAACCGATTATTCACCCTCTCTCTGCAAGAAATAACCTTTCGTTATTTCTTGCTGTCTCTCCCCCATCAAGGGGGAGAGTTCTGATTACTGCATCCAGCTTAACGGCACTAAAATTAAATCCGGTACGAATACGAAGAGCAGTAATAAACCAATCATCATAAATAGATACGGCATAATGCCTTTTGCCGCTTGGTCAAACGGCAGTTTTGACACGCCGGTAATCACGTTTAATACGTTACCGACCGGTGGGGTAATTAAGCCGATTGAGGTGTTAAGAATGAATAACACACCGAAGTAAACCGGGTCGATACCCGCTTCTTCAATTAACGGCATTAACACCGGAGTTAAGATTAAAACGGTTGGAGTTAAGTCCATCACCATACCGATAACGAACACGGCTAACATTACAACTAATAATAACGTTGTCGGGCTTTCGATTAACGGCTCAAGTAATTCGGTTAGCATGGTCGGTAATTCCGCCACGGTAATTAACCAACCGGTTACATTTGCCGCTGCGACTAAAAACATCACTACTGCGGTGGTTTTTGCCGCCGCTAAAATCACTTTGTAGAGGTCTTTGAATTTCAATTCACGATAAACGAACAATGAAACCACTAACGCATAGAATGTCGCTACCGCACCGGCTTCGGTCGGGGTGAACATACCCGAACGGAAACCGCCGATAATGATCACCGGCAACATTAACGCCCAAATACTGTTTTTAAACGAAATACAAAGTTCTTGTTTGGTCGCTTTTGAGAAGGTCATTAAATCAAGGCGTTTCGCTTGCCACCACCAGAGTGCGGCTAAACAGAGACCCATCATAATGCCGGGGAAAATCCCCGCTAAGAATAATTTGGTAATGGATACGCCACTTGCTACCCCAAATACGATAAACGGAATGCTTGGCGGAATAATCGGTGCGATAATACCCGCAGTACCGATTAAACCGGCTGAACGGTCAATTGGGTAGCCGGTCGTTTTCATCATTGGTAATAACATTGCTGCCACCGCTGCAGTGTCCGCAACCGCCGAACCGGAAAGGCTCGCCATAATCATTGCCGCAAGAATCGCTACAAAACCTAAACCGCCACGTTTATGACCGACTAATTTCATCGGTAAGTCGATAATACGTTTAGAAAGTCCACCCTCATTCATAATTTCACCGGCGAGAATAAAGAATGGAATCGCCATGAGCGAGAAGCTATCCGCACCGCTAACAAGTTGTTGAGCAAGAATTTGCGCATCAAATAAATCTAAGTGAAGCATTAACGCCACACCGCAAATCAGTAATGCAAAGGCAACCGGCACACCTAAAATAATTGCACCCAGCAATACAGAAAGGAAAATTACGACAGTCATTGCACTTCTCCTTTAACTAAAGCGGTCAAATTTGTTGCTATTCTTGCAATAATCAAAATACCGATTAACACACCTGCAATTACGCTAGCAAGGAAGGTAATCCCTTGTGGTAAGCCTGAAATCGGGGCAAGGTTGTTTAGGTTGAGTTGAAATTGAATCCAGCTGCCGTCCACAATGAGATAACAGCAGAATAACATCGCTGCATCAGTAAACAGTTTTAAAACGTTACGACCGATTGGCGAGAGTTTCTCGGTGAGTACGGTGACGCTAACGTGTTGATTCTCGCTAAATGCCAATACCGCACCTAAAAAGGCGAGCCAAACGAACATATAGCGAGAAACTTCTTCGGTCACATTGATACTGCTGTTAAAGCCGTAACGCAGTACTACATTGAGGAAAACCAAAATTGACATTGCCGATAAAATAATCACGGCAAAGGCTTCAATCGCTTTTCCAACAAATTGAGCGATGGGTTTCATCTTTTGCTCCTTGATTTGATCCTAGGGCTTACGCCCTAGGTTACGCATAATTGAGCTGCTCTGCAGCTCGGCTAGATTTCTGTCATTGCAATCTTAACGACCACTTTTCTAATCGTTTCAGTGCCGTTAAAAATCGCAGTTCTATGGCAATCTTCCGGGAAAAATACAGCAAAATTACCGGCTTCGCAGGTAAAAATTTGCTCGTTTTCGACCACTTGATAATACTGAATATCGCGTTCCGGCAAATAAGCGGTGTGAATCGGATTGTTACCGCTATCCACCGCAAACGCCATTTTCTCTTTACCTTTATGCAGATATTGCACATCTAAGTAATTGCGGTGAACTTCGGGTTGGAATGCTGAAATGTCTTTGCTTTCCAAATCCAATACTTGGACGTAAATATCTCTGCCTTTTAGCTCGTAAACACCCGCCTCCATCGCATTAAAATCGGTGTTTTTTAAATAACGCAATGCGTATTGGATTGCTTCCGGATATTGCTTTGGGTTGTAGTTTGAAATGTGTCCGAAAAACATCGTTTGTTCCTCGTAAAATTTTTAAAGAATTTGACCGCTTGTATTAGTTCCTCTCTCCCGCAAGGGGAGAGAGTTATGTCATTTACAATGATTTCAATTTCGCCCATACGGTTTCATCCACCGGAATACCGTTTGCAATGTTATCGGCAAGAATGGTAGTAAACTCGTGTCCCGGTAAGCGTACCGGTACATTCGGATCTGCCGGTTCGGCGGTTTTTACATAATCCATAATGCGGTTAAGTTTTTCGTCTTTGGTTTTACCATCAATGAGACGATCGACTTCAATCGCAATAAACACTTGTGAAACGCAGTATTCGTCATCTTTATCTTCGGTTACCGCCGCGGTTGATTCGCCGTTAGAAAGCAAGGTCGCAATCATATCCAACACGATTGATAAGCCCGAGCCTTTCCAGAAGCCCATCGGCATTAAGCGGCGGTTTTTCTCAACGGTTGCCGGATCACGGGTTGGGTTGCCGTCATCATCGAAACCGGCATCGACAAAGGTTTGGTGACCTTGTAAGCGGTGAACTTCTAACATTCCGTAGGAATACATTGAGCAAGACATATCCACCATTGTGATTGGCGTGGTCGGTACGGCAACAATTAACGGGTTAGTACCGACACGGCATTCTTTTGCCCCCCAAGGCGGCATTACCGCTAACGCATTGGTCCAGCAGATACCGATATAGCCTTTTTCCGCCGCTTGCCAGCCGTAAGAACCGCCTCGCATCCAGTGGTTGGCATTACGTAACGCCACTACACCGATACCGTTTTGCGAAGCGAGTTCCATCGCTCTGTCCATCATTTTTTTCGCTGTGAGGTTACCGATGGCTTGATGAGCGTCCCATTGCTCGATTGCACCCAATGAAAGCACTTTAGTCGGAACCGCTTCCGGTACGATATCGCCGTTTTCCAATTGTTGAATAAAACGTGGGAAACGGTTTACCCCGTGTGAATATGCACCCGCTTGGGTAGTATCGGCGAATACCGTTGCACATTCTTCCGCAATTTCTTCACGTACGTTACGTGCTAATAAAACACGTTTAAATTCAGCTTTTAAATCTTGATAAGAAACTCTCATTGGACACCTCTAATTTATGTCGTTTCAAATAGTAAAATGATATTTCATAAGTTACGCTTAGTTAGAAATGAAGTCAATTACACTAATAAAATAAAAGTTTTTATAATCAATAAGTTACAAATAATTTTGTCAATTTGTGACGGAGATCTCACTTTTCAAGGCTGATTTTTTAGGCTAAATTAACCGTGAAGCAAACGTTTTCGAAATAAAAATAAAGCAGAGGAAAGAATGAAAAAAGTATATGTAACGCACGGTTATACGGCGAACCCTAGCCGAAATTGGTTTCCGTGGCTGAAAAACGAATTGGAAAAATTAGGATGGGAATGTGAATGTTTAGCGATGCCGAATTCCGATCAACCGAATCCGCAAGCGTGGCTTGAACATCACCGAAATACACTTCAGTTAGATGAAAATACCTTACTCATCGGACATAGCTTGGGCTGCATTGCGTTACTGAATTATCTTGCGGTGACGCAACAAAAAGTAAAAACGGCAATTTTTGTTTCCGGCTTTTATGAGAAATTACCGAATTTGCCGGAATTGGATGACTTTGCAGATTGCTATGCAAATCAGACCGCTTGTTTACCGCAAAAGGCTTATGTTATTGCCGCCTTAAATGATACGGTTGTACCCCATTCGTTCAGTGATCGATTAGCGCAACACTTACAAGCGGATTATATTCGCTTGGCGCAGGGCGGGCATTTTATTGATCGGGAGGGTGTAACGAAATTGCCGGAGTTATTGGAATTAATTAAACAAATATCAAACTCATAAAAAAAGAGCGGTCGATAACAACTTCTCGACCGCTCTTTTACTTCATTTTTAGCATCACGCTAACCGTAAGTTACAGTAATAGCATTGATCCCCATTTGATAATATCAAAAAAGAATTTATTTTGATTAGTCGCCACACCATCCGGATTTTTAGCTTCGGACTTCGTTTCTTCAACCATTCCGCTCTTATACTGCCCTTTTACGACCGCCAAATCGTTCTTCGCTTTTTCTCGTAACACAAGACATTGCTTATCCGCTAACGGCTCGAATTCCTGATTATCTCTGAATTTCTTAAACAAGTATTGCGCATATCCCATAGATTTTTCATCGTCTTGGATAATTTTCACATATTGCTCACCGATAATGTCTTCCAACGGATAGAAAAATACGTATTGCGAATGAATATATGAATCTTCCTTACTAAACGCTTGCTGCTGAATACGCGTCAAATTCGGATAAATACACTGCTCCGCCTGATGGCTCGCCACCACCCAACGCTGCGCATCTTTATCCGATAACACATAATCCGCATTCGCAAACTCCCCTGGGAAAGCCTCTTGCTGTGGAGCAGAAGAACAGGCGGTGATTAATGCGATAAAACTCAATAAAGTGATTTTTTTGAACATGATATGTTTTTACTCTTTATAGAAAATAGACATAGCCTAACTGGTATTGTATCACTAGATTAAGCAATATTTAATGGAGAATAAATTCTTTATCACAATTACTTAGCAATGGAAACCTGCTTATTCGTTCTAGGAAGTAACTAGAATATAGAAATGGATAAAAACAGGCTAACTTTTTAGAATTATATCAATATTGCTACACCGCATATCCTTATCACTGTATGTCGGTACGTTCATAATGCATTTTAATTATTCTAAATTCTATTAATAAAACAAGCGGTCGCATTTTTCCTAAATTTTGCAAGTTTTAAGAAAAATTTGACCGCTTTTATTTTGACTTTCGGTGATATAAAGAATCTTTAGGCTATAAGAGATTTTTCTATATCTAATAAACCTACTAATCAACCGTGAAAACCTTTAATTGCTTAGTCTATAGGGTTTTCAGTCTCATTTTAAAACTAAGTTCTCCTACATCTAAGTAATTAGATGCACTTGCGATGAAAAAATGGATACAGTTTGTATTCTAACTCTAAATTTCTAGCTTTAAATGTATATTTTAGAGCGAATCCTTTACTATTCTTTCTTAATAATTGATTTTATACATTAGTTTACTCTTTTTTGATAATGTATTACATATAAATTACAGTAAATGAATTTTATGTTGATTTTATTCATTACAATTCATAAATTTATAAACTGGAAATGGTTGAATATTGTGCAAAAATTAAAAAAGCTCATAAAAAAACCAGGTATTTTTTTGCGTGACTATTTAAATAAAAAATACCCAATAAAGAACATTGAACAGCCTTATTCAGAATTAGAAGAACATATTCTTATAGAAGCTGATGAGAAATTAAATCATATCAGTGCTAGAAATTCTGTAATTCCTTTTGATATTGATGTTGTTTTTACGTGGGTTGATGGTAGTGATCTTAATTGGATAGAAAAGTTTAACAAGTTTTCTCCTGAACATAAAGAACGATCAGCGCTATATGCTACAGATTCAGCACGGTTTGAGAATCATAATGAGTTATTTTATTCAGTACATAGTGTATTGAAAAATATGCCGTGGATAAGACACATTTTTATTGTAACAGACAACCAGATACCTACATGGCTAAACGAAAATGACAATCATAAAATAAGTATAATTAATCACACAGATATTATTGATAAGAAATATTTGCCAACCTTTAACTCACACGTTATCGAAGCATTTTTATACAAAATACCTGATTTAAGTGAAAATTTTATTTATTTCAATGACGATGTATTCGTAGCTAGACCATTACAACCGGAGCATTTTTTCCAAAATAATGGTATTGCATCTATTTTTTTGGCAGATAAAAGCCTATTAAAAATGAAAGATAAAGGTATTATTACCCCTACACTATCAGCATCGGAAAAAAGTATTTCGTTATTAAATAGAAATTATGAAGTAAAAATAGATACGCCATTAGTACATACTTATATTCCATTGAAAAAGAGTGTATATGAATTAGCTTGGTGTCGCTATAAATATGAAATTGAGGAGTTCTTACCAAATAAACTTAGAAATAATAATGACATTAATTTTGCTAATTTTCTGATACCGTGGTTAATGCTCTTAGAAGGAAAGGCTATCCCCCAAAGAGAGGTATGCTACTACTTTAATATTCGTTCTCCACATGCAATAACGCAATATCGTAAGTTATTACAACAAAAGAAAAACGGAACTTCGCCTCATTCGTTCTGTGCGAATGATTTTAACAGTAAAAAAAGTATTGATAATTACCAAGATCTATTACTTAAAACATTAAAAGTTTATTATCAAATTTAATAACTATGGAGCAACTGTACAATGAATAAAAACTATACATTTAGTATAATTATGCCTATCTATAACGTTGAAAAATGGCTTGCAGAAGCAATAGATAGCTTAATCAACCAAAAAGGAATTTCTTTTTCTGAAGATGTTCAACTTATTTTAGTTAACGATTGCTCACCTGATAACAGTGAAACTATTTGTTTAGATTACCAAGCTAAATTTAAAAATATTATTTATGTAAAAAATGAAAAGAATATGGGATTATCTAATACACGTAATAATGGTTTAAAATATGCGGCAGGTAAATATATTAATTTCTTCGATCCTGATGATACATTATCTCCCTCCACTTTATCAGAAATTAAAAATTTTTTTACAAAATCAGAACAAAACAATATTAAATTAGCTCATGTATCAATTCCATTAGTTTTCTTTGAAGCTGCTTCAGGTTTGCACCCTAAATATTTCAATTTTGGTAAAAAGAATAAAGTAATTAATTTAGCTGATGAGGGATATAATTTTATATTATCATCTGCAAGTTCTTTTTATCCAAGAAACCTAATTATCAATCGAAAGTTTGATGCTACATTATTTGGAGAAGAGGATACTTTATTTAACTTCAAACTTTATGAGAAATGCCAAAATATTGGTTATGTAGTAGAAAATTCCGTTCGATATAACTATAGAAAACGTTTTGAGGGAGGATCTCAAGTAGACCAAAGTAGAATTAAACCTCAAGCGTTCCTTACTCCAATTCAACTTATTGAGAAAGTTAATATAGATAGAAAATCAGATCTATTCTATGAATTATGTATATATGAGCTACGCTCTCGACTAAAAACGATTAAACCTGATTTATTTGAAGATAAATCTGAATATGAATATATCATATCAAAATATAGAGAAATTATATCTAAAATCCCTCTTGATTTTATTCTTCACAAAACAAAATATTTAAATGAATTAGATAATAAATTATGCTTTATTACCCGAATCTTTAATGAAAAGATTGAATTTAATCAAGATGGATATATACGTGTAAATAACAACCCTATCTTCAAAGTAAATAAGTTACCGTTAGATATTAAAAACATAACGATAGAAAAAGATGTATTAATTATAGATGCTCTATTTAATGATTATAAGATGTCAGAGCTAGAAATAGTAATGATTAATAAAGAAAAAAAAGTCATTAAACCTATCACAAGTTATTATACGGATAGCTGTTATATAAGTAAAGTTGGGGATATAAAATCAACAAATGAAATTCTTTATTCTAGATTCGAGATTCCATTATCTGTAAAAAATGAATATAGATTCTACTTTAGATATAAGAAAAATGGATATATTTATATCTGTGATAGATTAAGAACCTATTCTGAAAGCCCATTCTTAGGAAATGGTGTTTTTAATAGTGATAAATTTAAATTATATTCTGAAAATTTAGGAATGAGTGTTTCTTTCCATAATAAAATCTTTAAAGTATTGCCTTTTAGTTATTGGAGTAAATTAAAAGACCGATTAACAACATTTAACCTTATAAGAAAAAAACATAAGAAAAATAAATGGCTTAGATTCTGTAAATTAAACAGACCAAAATACTGGCTATTCAATGATAGACCTATTAATGCAAATGATAATGCAGAGTATTTCTTTGAATATATAAATAAAACAAATAAAAAATTAGCCAAAAGATGTTATTTTGTATTAGATAAAAACTCTCCTGACATAGCTAGAATGAAAGAAATAGGGAATGTAGTTATTCAAAATAGCTTTAAACATAAATTCTTATATCTAAATGCGAAATATATATTTACATCTCATTTAGCAACAAGTTTCTTTAAACCAATATCATTCAAATTCTTGAAGTATTATAATGATTTAATAGAATCAAAAATCATTTGGTTACAACATGGAATTACGATGAATGATATTGAAACTGGAGCAAATAAATTTAACAAGAGTGTAAGCAAAGTTGTAACCTGTGCAAATTTTGAAGCAGATATTTTCCAACAAAGGAAATTCTTCTATCCCTCACAAGATATTTATCAAACAGGATTTACAAGATATGATAAATTGAAAAAAGGTACTAATAAGACTATTTTAGTAATGCCTACATGGAGGGCTTATTTAAGTGGTAATATTCTTGCTAACGGATTACATGCTAAGAAAGATGGCTTTGAGAATTCTAAATATTTCTTAAATTATTCAGCCTTACTGAAAAATGAGGCTTTAATTTCTGCTTTAAGAGAAAGTGGATATGAATTATTATTTGTTATCCACCCTGGTCTTAGACAATATAATGAATCATTTGAAGCATTTGAAAATGATGTAATAAAAGTAATGAAGAAAAATTCTTTCTCTTATAATAAGCTATTTAACAATAGCTCTTTATTGATAACCGATTACTCTAGCGTGTTTTTTGACTTTGCTTATTCTCAAAAACCATGTTTATTTTTCCAATTTGACCAAGATGATTTTTACGGAAAACATTATAAAAAGGGTGTTTTTGATTTCGATACGATGGCTCCAGGAAAAGTAGTAAAAACAGATAAAGAATTAGTAAAAGAAATTTTATCCTTAATTAAAAACAATATGACTCCATCTTCTCATTATCTAAATATAATCCGAAACACATATAAACATTTAGATGATAGAAATTGTGAACGATTATTAATAGAAGTAGTAAAAAATCTATAAGGTTAAATATGAAACGAAATATTAGACTAAAAGAATTTGCTAGAAACATAGAGAAAGTACATACTCCAACTAAAGAGTATATGGATAAATCCCCCTTATTAGAAAGGGGGAAATCCTATTTCCAAAGAACTAATGAAAATGGCTTTATACGAACACACTTACCGTTTGAGAGTGATATAAATGTCATTCTGATTGGCGATTCTTTTATAGAGAATATATTCACTGATGAATCAAAACGTATTTCATCCATTATTGAAGAAATGTTTCTTAATGAAAAAAAGAAAATTAAAATTCACAATGCTGGTGTATCTGGTTCAACTGGCTTAGGTATACTTAATGTTATTCTAAATAAAATTTTATTCTTAAAACCAGATTTAATAATTTATTGTCAACCATCTTGTGACTTTTCAGCTCTTTTATATGAAAATGGGTATAGTAATAGAAGTAAATTCTTTTCTAATCTAACTCCACAAGAAGATAATGAAAAATTTAAATTTGATACTATTGAGAATAATTTATATCAAATATCCAATATTACATCTATAATTGCTAAAACATGTCAAACATTTAATATTCATCTATGTATGGCAACTTGTTGTTCTAATTCATCAAAAAGACAATTAAAAATGATGAATGACATAATTAGAGATAACTCAGAAAAACTTGGATATGACGTGATCGATCTCGATATGCTTGTTATGCGAGGGGATAAATATTTCTATGATAAGCAACATTTGAATCAAGATGGAGCTAAATATATTGCAAGAATATTTTTTGAGCATTTAAAATTAAGATTTGACTATATTGATCAAAGTGATTTTTCTTTTGTTGAATCTAATATTCCAATTAATGATAATCAATCAATTCTAAACATTCCAAATAAAGAGATTTATTTATCTTCTCTCATTTTATCTATTAAAAACAATGATCAAGATGAGAAAATATCTGTTTATTTGATTAATAAACTAAAAAATAAAATTAAGATAAAAGAAGTAAATATACCAATAGCAAATGAATTAGAAATATCTATTCCTTTAGATAATTTTTATGGCGAGTATCAGTTAGTTATCCATAGCATAACTAATAATCTAATCATAAAAAATTGTAGACTAATATCAATATCCAAATAATATACTGCTATTTACTTTTTAAAAGAGAAGCAAAATGCAATTCAAAAAACATAATTCAATCATAGGGCTAACTTTAGCTGCTTTGTTAATCTCAGCCTGCTCAAGTCTCCCAACTTCAGGCCCTAGCCATAGTGCGATCTTAGAGGCTAATTCACAAAGTTCGGATAAACCCTTACCGGAAGTAAATGTGGTGGAACTGGATAACGGTTTAGTTCAACAGCTGTATCAAACTCAGCAAAGCCAACAATTTTCCGGATTTTTAGGCACATCAGGCGGCGCGGGCTATGCCGGTGCAGTCAATGTGGGTGATGTACTTGAAATTTCAATTTGGGAAGCGCCGCCGGCAGTATTATTTGGCGGTACATTTAGTTCCGAAGGACAAGGTAGCGGGCATTTAACGCAATTACCGGCACAAATGGTTAATCAAAACGGGACGGTAACCGTGCCGTTTGTGGGAAATATTCGTGTCGCAGGTAAAACACCTGAAACGATTCAGTCTCAAATTGTTGGGGCATTGCAGCGTAAAGCGAATCAGCCGCAAGCATTAGTCAAAATTGCGAATAATAACTCTGCTGATGTTACGGTTATTCGTCAAGGTAATAGTATTCGTATGCCATTAACCGCTAATAATGAACGCGTATTAGATGCGGTTGCGGCAGTAGGCGGTACAACTGAAAATATTGAAGACGTCACCGTAAAATTAACTCGTGGCTCGCAAGTCAAAACATTAGCGTTTGAAACCCTAATTTCCGATCCGGCGCAAAATATTATGTTACGTGCCGGCGATGTCGTTTCGCTGCTAAACACTCCTTATAGCTTTACCGGTTTAGGTGCGGTGGGTAACAACCAGCAAATGAAATTCTCAAGTAAAGGAATTACGCTTGCCGAAGCTATCGGTAAGATGGGCGGTTTAATTGATACTCGTTCGGATCCGAGAGGGGTTTTCGTATTCCGTCACGTGCCTTTTGCACAATTGAGTTTAGAACAACAAGCACAATGGCAAGCTAAAGGCTACGCTATAGGAATGGATGTACCAACGGTTTATCGTGTGAACTTACTTGAGCCGCAATCCATGTTTTTATTACAGCGTTTCCCAATGCAAGATAAAGATATTGTGTATGTTTCAAATGCGCCGTTGTCTGAGTTCCAAAAATTCTTGAGAATGATTTTCTCAATTACTTCGCCGGTTACCAGTACGACCAATGCCGTTCGTGCCTATTAATATATTGAATGTATAAGGACAAAAGATGGAAACACCTATTGCTACCAGTCCAGCAGAAAAATTACAGAAACCGGTTAAACAGAAAAAAAGTTGGTTAAAAAAGCTTAATCCGTTATTTTGGGTAACTGTAGCGATTCCGACGGTATTATCAGCCTTTTATTTCGGTTCTGTTGCTTCCGATATTTATATTTCGGAATCAAGTTTTGTCGTTAGATCGCCTAAAAATCAGACCGCTCTGACAGGCGTAGGCGCCTTATTGCAAGGTTCAGGTTTTTCTCGTTCGCAAGACGATACTTATACCGTACAGGAATATATGCGTTCTCGTACCGCTCTTGAGCAACTAATGCAAGAATTACCTGTTCGCGAATATTATGAGAATCAGGGCGATATTATCGCTCGCTTTAATGGATTCGGATTAAATAACAGTAAAGAAGCGTTTTATAAATATTTCCGAGATCGCTTAAGTGTGGATTTTGACTCTGTTTCCGGTATCGCCAGCTTACGTATTCGAGCATTTAACGCGGAAGAGGGACAACAAATTAATCAAAAACTCCTTGCCGAAGGTGAAACGCTTATTAACCGTTTAAACGAACGTGCAAGAAAAGATACCATTTCATTTGCGGAACAAGCGGTTACAGAAGCGGAAAATAATGTAAACGAAACGGCAAATGCTTTAAGTAAATACCGTATCAAAAATAAAATTTTTGATTTGCCGGCACAATCGGGCGTACAACTTTCATTAATTTCAAGCTTAAAAAGCGAGTTGATTCGTGTGGAAACCCAATTAGCGCAATTACAATCGATTACGCCGGATAACCCGCAAGTTGATGCGTTATTAATGCGCCAAAAAAGCTTACGTAAAGAAATTGACGAGCAATCTAAACAGCTTTCCGGTAACAGTAATAGCTCGATTGCTACTCAAACTGCCGATTATCAACGTTTAGTATTAGCAAACGAATTAGCGCAACAGCAATTGACCGCAGCCTTAACTTCTTTGCAAAATACAAAAAACGAAGCGGATCGTCAGCAGCTTTATTTAGAAGTAATCAGTCAGCCAAGCAAACCGGACTGGGCGGAAGAACCTTATCGCTTATATAATATTTTAGCGACATTCTTTATCGGACTGATGCTGTACGGCGTATTAAGCTTATTAATCGCAAGTGTAAGAGAGCATAAAAACTAATGCAATACGGTGATCAAACAACCTTCCGCCAGTCACTTGCCATTCAAGGAAGAGTAATCGGCGCTTTACTTATGCGAGAAATTATTACTCGCTACGGACGGAAGAACTTAGGCTTTTTGTGGCTGTTTGTTGAGCCGCTATTACTCACTTTATTTATTGTACTGATGTGGAAGTTTATCCGAGCGGATCGCGTTTCCGATTTAAATATTATTGCTTTTGTGATTACCGGTTATCCTATGGCAATGATGTGGCGTAATGCTTCAAATAGAACTATCGGAGCAATTTCCGGTAATTTGAGTCTTCTTTATCATCGTAACGTACGTGTATTGGATACTTTACTCGCTCGAGTCCTACTGGAAGTAGCAGGCGCAACAATTGCCCAAATCATTATTATGGCATTATTAATATTATTGGGTTGGATTGATATGCCGAAAGATACGTTCTATATGATAATAGCATGGGTATTAATGGCATTCTTTGCTTTAGGGCTCGGCTTGATCATTTGCTCCATTGCACAAAAATTTGAAGCATTTGGCAAAATCTGGGGAACATTAAGCTTTGTTCTTTTACCTCTTTCAGGCGCATTTTTCTTTGTGCATGCGCTACCAAGACAAGCTCAACAATATGCAACCTTAATACCGATGATTCACGGCACGGAAATGTTTCGTCACGGTTATTTTGGCGACAGTGTTATCACATATGAAAGTATAAGCTATCTTGTAATATGTGATGTAGCCATGTTACTTTTTGGGCTCATTATGGTAAAAAACTTCAGTAAAGGAATCGAACCGCAATGATTAGCGTAAAAAATGTGAGTAAAGATTACTATACTCGAAGCGGTAAAAAAACCGTATTGCAAGATATTAATTTTGAGCTGAAAAAAGGCGAGAAAATCGGTATTCTGGGGCGTAACGGTGCAGGTAAGTCAACCTTAATTCGCTTAATGAGCGGTGTTGAGCCGCCGACAACCGGTACGATCGAACGTCACATGTCGATATCTTGGCCGCTCGCTTTCAGCGGGGCGTTTCAAGGCAGTTTAACCGGTATGGATAATTTACGCTTTATTTGCCGTATCTATAATGCGGATATTGACTATGTTAAAGCATTTACCGAAGAGTTTTCCGAATTAGGCGATTATTTATATGAGCCGGTTAAGAAATACTCCTCCGGTATGAAAGCACGTCTTGCTTTTGCTTTATCGCTTTCTGTTGAGTTTGATTGTTACCTAATTGACGAAGTAATTGCGGTAGGTGACTCTCGCTTTGCGGCAAAATGTAAGCACGAATTATTCGAGAAACGCAAAGATCGTTCGATTATTTTGGTTTCGCATAGCCCGTCTGCAATGAAGGAATATTGTGATAATGCGATGGTATTAGATAAAGGCATTATGCATAAATTCGAAAATATGGACGATGCTTATAAGTTCTATAATGCCACCCAGTAAGAAAGACAAGCGGTTAAAAATGTAAAACTTTCTGCAAATTTGACCGCTTGTAGCTCTAAACTCTCTATGATGGCGCTCGTCTTTGACGAGTGCCTTTATTTTTATCCTATATCAAATCCAGCCCCCATCAGGAGGAGACTGGTGCTATCTTCCGTGTAATCCGTGTTTTCCGTGGTTAAATCTCAGGCGTTTTCTATTTGATTCAAAGCCGTCTGTACGTAGCGGTAACCACCATTCTCTTGCGGAACAAATTCAAATAAATGGGTGATACAATTTGGGGCGTCCGCATCTTGGTGCGAAACAAATAACAGCTGAGTTTGGCTATTGGTGACCAATTGTTCGATAAACTGTTTAACCAATTTGCGGTTTACGCCGTCCAAGCCTTGTAGCGGTTCGTCTAAAATCAGAATCGGCGGATGTTTTACCATAGCACGGGTAATCAATAATAAACGTTGTTGTCCCCACGAAAGTGAACGGAACGGTTTTTTCGCCAGATTGGCTAAATACAAACGTTCCAGCCATTCCATTGCTTTGAGCTGTAAGGCACTCGGTACTTGTTGATAAACGCCGATTGAATCGAAAAAGCCGGATAAAATCACATCTAACGCCGAACAATTCACCCGATAATCCATATGTAACTGGCTGCTCACATAGCCGATATTTTTCTTAATATCCCAAATCGTTTCGCCCGAGCCACGCTGACGACCGAATAAATGTACGTAATTAGCATAAGATTGCGGATGATCGCCGGTAATAATCGAAAGCAAGGTCGATTTGCCTGCTCCGTTCGGGCCTTTAATCCACCAATGTTGTTTTGGGGCAACCGTCCAAGTTAGATCATCAATAATGTTTTTTTCGCCGTAACGAATCATCACGTTTTTCAGTTCGAACGGATTGCTATTGGATGGGAGCTGAATCAGCGGTGCGGCACTGTCCGGTAAAGGCGCATTCACATTCTGTTCTGCAAATTTTAGCTGAGAATAGACCGCTTGTTGCTCAATCGCTTGGCGTTCGCCTTGTAAAATCAGTTGCAGATTATCTAACAAAGCAATATGCGTAGCACAGTCGGGAATATCATTGAAACGGTTGGAAATCAGTACTACTGCCATTTGCTTGCCGAGTTGCGCCATAACGTCTTGCCAATAAGCGACCGAGGCTTGATCTAATCCCTCAAAAGGCTCATCTAGAATCAATAAATCCGGTTCGCTGACTAACATTTGGCAAAATAACACTTTGCGGCTTTCGCCGGTGGAGAGCTGAATAAACGGGCGTTCTAATAACGGCTGGATACGTAATTTAGCCGCATATTCCTCGCATAATTGCGTTTTTTCGCTACCGTTTAAGATGATTTGACGGGCTGTTAAACCGAAATCGTCAGGCGAAACCATATCGTTGTTACGGTGTTTAAAGATTTGCTCGATGATTTTTTGTTGCTGCTCGAAGGAAAGTAAAGCGATATGCTGGAAACTATTTTGATATTCGCCCGAATATAACGAAAGTGAATTGTGTAGCGCTTGGGCGAAAGCGGTTTTGCCCGAGCCGTTACCGCCGACAATCACCCAGAAATCGTGAGTATTGATTTCCAGTGATTCAATCGACAGTTTATTGTGTTGAGCAAGGGAAAATAAGGCGTTCTGGATGTTGATGTTTGGCATGTTGTGTTCCTGTTATGACGGAAAACACAACGCCAATGGAATAATGATTAGGCGTGTGCGTTATGTTTTCCGTATCCGATAGTTTTTATTTATTAGAGTTGTTTACCTACTGCAAACCAATCGGCACGCCCGTTAAGGAAGTCTTGCACGGACATCGGTTTTTTGCCGGAAGGTTGTAACTGAGTAATATTTAACACGCCTTCTTGTGTTGCAATTTGAATCCCGTTTTTATCCGCTTGTAAGACCGTACCTGCCGCTTTAGCTTGATGCGGTAACACATTTGCTTGATATACTTTCACGCTTTGTTCTACGCCGTCCACCTCTAATGTGAGGAAGCTAATCGGCCATGGGTTAAACGCTCGAATATTGCGTTCCAGCTGACAAGCGGTCAAATTCCAGTCTAATTTTGCTTCTTCTTTTGAAAGTTTTTCCGCATAGTTGGAAAGCGCATCATCTTGTTTTTCCGCTTTAAACGCTTGGCTTTCTAACCCGTTTAACACCTCTAATAACGCCGGCGGTGCAAGTTCGGCTAATTTCGCATATAACGAAGCGGAGGTTTCGTCTGCGGCAATCGGTGTGGTAACTTTATGCAACATATCGCCGGTATCTAAGCCGATATTCATTTGCATAATGGTTACGCCGGTTTCCTGATCGCCCGCCCAAATCGAGCGTTGAATCGGTGCCGCTCCACGCCAGCGTGGTAACAGCGAACCGTGCACATTTAAACAACCGTATTTCGGCGCATTCAGTACCGCTTCCGGTAAGATTAAACCGTAAGCCACTACAACCATCACATCGGCATTCAGTGCTTTTAATTCCGCTTGTGCGTCTTCTTTACGTAGGGATTTTGGTTGATATACCGGAATATTATGTTGTTCGGCTAATTGTTTTACCGGGCTGGCTTGCAGCTTTTTGCCCCTGCCGGCAGGTTTGTCCGGTTGGGTATAAACCGCAATTACATTATGTTCTGAATTTAATAACGCTTGTAAGTGCTGTGCGGCAAAATCAGGTGTGCCGGCAAAAATAATATTAAGTTTTAGCATGATTTTTCGTTGATAAGTGAATGGATAACGGAATTGTAACAGAAGAAATGCAGCAACTGTGTTTGGTGATAAAGATTTTTAACCGCGAAATACGCAGGTTACATGGAAGATAGCGCCCGTCAAAGACAAGCGCCATCAAGGAAATATGTTCAGAGAAGGTAATTATAACCAACCACGTTCTTTATAATATTTGGCTGCGCCTGAATGGAGCGGAGCAGATAACGCATTTTTGACCATTTCCGCTTCGGATAAATGAGCAAATGCCGGATGTGATTTTTTGAAACGATCAAAATTTTCAAAGACCGCTTTCACAACTTGATAAACATGTTCTTCACTCACGTCGCTTGAAGTCACTAAAGTTGCATAAACCCCGAAAGAATCGACCGCTTGTTCGACATTTTTATAAACTTTAGCCGGAATTGTCGCTTTTGCGTAATAGCCTTGCTCCGCCACTAATTTACCGACCACTTCATCAGCCACCGGAATCAAGCGAATATCGCAACTGTTGGCAGTTTCTTTGAGTGCGGCATTCGGGTGACCGACATTATAACTAATCGCATCAACATCTTTCTCGCACAACGCTTTGCCCATTTCCGCCGGCGTAAGTTTTAACGCTTCTTTGAAATTCGCCTCCGTCCAACCTTTGGTTTTTAGTAACACGTTCATTGTCGCTTGCGTACCGGAGCCGTCCACGCCGACATTGACTTTTTTACCTTGTAAATCATCGACCGATTGAATAGCGGAATCATTGCGTACTACTAAGGTAAACGGCTCGGGATAAATCGAGAAAATCGCACGTAGTTTGTCGTTCTTTTTGCCTTCAAACGAACTCGTACCGTGGTAAGCGTGATATTGCCAGTCGGATTGTACAATCCCCATATCTAACTGACCGTTGGCAATTTTATTCAGATTATCAACCGAGGCATCGCTGGCAAGCGGTTTACAAGCAGTGTGATTTTCACTGCGATTGACAAATTGGCAAATCGCATTGCCGGTCACAAAATAAAGTCCGCTGTCACTACCGGTACCTAATTTTAGCGGTGTCGGTTCGGCTTGAACGATACCGGCGAGTAACAGACCGCTCAAAAGGGAAAGTTTATAAGATATTTTCATAGAGAACCCCTCAAAATAACATTGTGTTTGCGCTTTGAAGATATACTTTTTCGTACAATATATGCAACTTTTTTCTACATTTTTTATAAACAAGCGGTCTATTTTCGCCAAATTTTTGCAAATTCGGGTATCATCATCAATTTACGTAGCATTCGGCGAAGTTATGGAATATTTTATCCCGCAAGAAACCGTCATTTTTGAAGAAGAAATTAAGAAAAGCCGCTTTATTACCTATCTTTGCCACACGGACGGGATGGAACAGGCAAAAACCTTTTGGGCTGAAATCAAAGCATTACATCCGCACGCACGCCACTGGTGCTGGGCGACGGTTGCCGGCACGCCGACCGATTCGCAACAATACGGTTTCTCGGATGACGGCGAGCCGTCGGGAACCGCCGGTAAACCGATGTTAAATTATTTACTCGGTTCGGAATTAGGAGAAATTACCGCTGTTGTCGTGCGTTATTACGGCGGTATTCTGTTAGGTACGGGAGGTTTGGTCAAAGCCTACGGCGGCGGCGTACAACAAGCCTTGCTACAAGTTGAGAAACAACGTAAGGTATTACGCCAAAATTACCGTCTTGTGTGTGAATACGATCAATTTAATACGTTGCAACATTTAATCGCCGAACACGATATTGTGTTGCTCGAACAGCAATTTAGCGAAAAAATTCACTTAACTTTAGCAGTCAATCCGAACGAACTTGAACGCTTTAGCCAACAAATCACTCAACGTTTTGCCGGAAAACTTGTTCTAATCGATGCCAAAAACCTTGCGAATCATTCATAACAAGCGACTTTTTTGCTAAAATCTCACGAAATTTAACCGCTTACTCTCGGGCAAAAGAACCCGATTCATTTGAGGTCTTTGTGCAATTCTTATCAATTCTTCGTATTGTCGGCATTCTCATTATGAGCTTTTCATTTACGATGCTCTTACCTGCCTTTGTCGCCCTGATTTACGGTGACGGCGGCGGACGGGAATTCCTACAATCGTTTTTACTGACGTTTAGCGTCGGGACCCTACTCTGGTGGTTTAGCCGTAACCAAAAAAATGAACTGCGCTCGCGAGAAGGCTTTTTAATCGTGGTACTGTTCTGGGTGGTATTAGGTTCGCTCGGGGCGGTGCCGTTTATTATTTTAGAACATCCCGATCTGAATTTTAGCGAATCGATTTTCGAATCTTTTTCCGGGCTGACCACAACCGGTGCGACCGTGATTACCGGTTTAGACGATTTGCCGAAAGCGATTCTTTTTTACCGCCAATTTTTACAATGGCTGGGCGGTATGGGGATCATCGTATTGGCGATTGCGATTATTCCGCTTATCGGTTTAGGCAAACTCTACCGTGCGGAAATGCCCGGGCCGTTAAAAGATCAAAAAATGCGCCCTCGTATCGCCGAAATCTCGAAATTACTTTGGCAAATTTACCTTAGCTTAACCGTTTTATGCGCACTTGCGTTTAAAATTGCGGGAATGAGTTGGTTTGATGCGATTTGTCACAGTTTCGCTACTATTTCGATTGGCGGATTCTCTACGCACGACGCTAGTATCGGTTATTTTGACAGCATTGTTATCAATAGCATTACTGCGGTATTTTTACTGATTTCATCGATTAACTTCGGCTTACATTTTGCGTTAATCGACCAGCTCAAAGACAAAAACAACAAACAAACCGGTAATATTTTTAAACGACTTTATTGGAAAGACCATGAGTTTCGTTCGTTCGCCGTGATTCAATTAAGTCTGTTTTTAATTTGTTTTGCCATTTTAAGCGTTTATAACTATTTCGATAATGCCGAGATTACCTTCCAGCATGCGTTGTTCCAATCGGTATCGATTTCAACCACCGCCGGTTTTACTACGAATGATTTCAGCCAATGGCCGTCGTTTTTACCGATATTATTGGTAATGGCGTCGTTTATCGGCGGCTGTGCCGGCTCTACCGGCGGCGGATTAAAAGTAATCCGAGTCATGTTACTCTATTTACAAGCCAACCGAGAAATTCACCGCTTCGTCCATCCTAATTCGGTGAAACCGATTAAACTCGGTGCGCATATTTTTTCGGAACGTATTGAGGAAGGCATTTGGGCTTTCTTCTCCGCCTATATTTTTGTATTCGTGATGTGTTGGTTCGGGACAATTGCTTTCGGTATGGAAACGTTTGACGCCTTTAATGCGGTGGTTGCATCACTGAACAATCTCGGCCCTGCCTTAGGTAACGTCAGCAGTAACTTTACCCAAGTGCCGGACGGTGCCAAATGGGTACTCACTATCGCGATGGTATGCGGGCGTTTAGAAGTGTTTACTCTCTTAGTTATTTTAAGTCCGGTATTCTGGAAAGATTAATATGGAATAAATCAATGAAAACTCTCATTCTCTATTTTACGACCGACGGTCAAACCAAGCGTATTGCGGAAAAAATAGCGCAAGAAATCACCCACGAAACGGAACTGCTTTCTCTACAAACGCAAGCGGTCGATTTTGCCGAAAAATTGGCAAACGCCGATCAAATTGTCCTCGGTGCCTCAATTCGTTACGGGCATTTTAATGACTTGGTCTATCAGTTTATCGAACGACATCATCAAGTGTTAAATCAAAAACCTTCCGCATTTTTTAGCGTAAATCTAACCGCTCGCAAAGAGAATCGAAAAACGCCGGAAACCAATGTTTATACGCGTAAATTTCTCGCTAAAATCAAATGGCGACCGACTCAGGTGGAGGTAATTGCCGGCGCACTGCTTTACCCTCGTTACACTTTATTGGATCGTCTTTGTATTCAACTTATTATGAAACTGACCAAAGGTGAAACGGATGCGAGTAAAGAATACGAATACACCGACTGGCAACAAGTCAGCCGACTTGGTCAAAGATTAAACAAAATAGAGTAAGTGTAAATTTAGTTAAAAGTGTTAATAGGATATTACCGTTTGTTTTATAATCGCCCACTTAATGCCCAATAGTGGGTATGAATTTCAATGAAAAAGGAAAAGCAATGAGCATTTTAAAAGAGTTCCGTGAATTTGCGGTAAAAGGCAATGTAGTAGATATGGCTGTCGGTGTGATCATCGGCGGTGCATTCGGTAAAATCGTCTCTTCATTAGTTAGCGATGTAGTAATGCCGCCTATCGGTTGGTTAATCGGCGGGGTAGATTTTAAAGATCTCGCAATCGAAATCGCACCGGCAAAAGAAGGTGCCGAAGCGGTAATGTTAAAATACGGTGCGTTTATTCAAAACGTATTTGATTTCTTAATTATCGCTATCGCCGTATTCGGTATGGTAAAAGTAATCAACAAAATTAAAAAACCGGCGGAAGCCGCACCGGCTGAACCGACAGCGGAAGAAAAATTATTAACTGAAATTCGTGATTTATTGAAAAAATAATCCGAATAAAAAAGAGGGAGCGAAAGCTCGCCTTACCTAAGGAAAATAAATGGCGAGCTTATGCTCGCCATTTTGCTATCAACTTATACGAAAAGAGAAAGCGGTCTGCTTTCTCTTTATTTTCGCAAATTATTTGACTAACTCGCCTTTCGCTTGTAAATCTGCATGATATGAAGAACGAACGAACGGGCCGCAAGCAGCGTGTTCGAAGCCCATTTTTTCCGCTTCACTACGGAACATATCAAATTCTTCCGGCGGTACATAACGTTCCACTTTTAAATGGTGACGGCTAGGTTGTAAATATTGACCGATCGTCAGCATGGTTACGCCGTGGTCGCGTAAGTCTTGCATCACTTCTAAAATTTCTTCGTTCGTTTCGCCAAGCCCTACCATTAAACCCGATTTGGTCGGAATATTAGGAAATTCTTGTTTGAAGATTTTAAGCAATTCAAGCGACCATTTGTAGTCCGCACCCGGGCGTACTTCACGGTATAAACGCGGCACGTTCTCAAGATTGTGGTTGAATACGTCCGGCGGATTTTGTTTTAAAATTTCTACCGCTTGTTCTACACGACCACGGAAATCCGGCACTAGAATCTCCACTTTACATTCCGGATTCAAGGCTTTGATTTCACGTACTGTCGCCGCAAAGTGCGCCGCTCCGCGGTCAGCCAAATCGTCACGATCCACCGAAGTGATTACCACATATTTTAGTTTCATATCTTGTACGGTTTCCGCCACTTTACGCGGTTCTTCCGGATCTAGCGGTAGCGGTTTACCGTGTGCAACATCACAGAACGGGCAACGACGAGTACAAATTGCGCCCATAATCATAAAGGTTGCCGTACCGTGGTTAAAACATTCGTGTAAGTTCGGGCAAGACGCTTCTTCACATACCGAGTGTAAGCCGTGGCGACGCATACCGTGTTTGATACTGTCGATTTTCGCCGAAGCCGCCGGTAATTTAATTTTCATCCAACTCGGTTTCGGTAATAGCTCTTGATCGGGGTCGATATTACGTACTTGAATTACCGATGTTTTGGCAGCATCGCGATATTTCACGCCACGCTCCATTTTAAACGCTTCCATTTTTTTAGGCTTAGTACCTGTCGCAGTTGTCATTAAGTTCTATCCTTCTCTATGCAATGTTAAAGGGCGGAGATAACCCCGCCCCGACACACAGATATTATAATTCTGATGATTTGCTCTTAACGGGCAAATATTGACTACACATTATTTGTTAATAATTTGTTGTGCATTATACCCTAAAATGTTGTAAAAGTGCGCAACCAATTTAGGGGAAACTAAATCGCATTGAGCTTCCGATTCGGCAATATAATCTTTTAATTGGGTCATTTCTAATCCGGCATAACCGCACGGATTAATATTTCTAAACGGCGTTAAATCCATATTCACATTAAACGCCAAACCGTGAAACGAACGCCCTTGACGAATACGCAACCCTAACGAACAGATTTTCTTACCGTTAATATACACGCCCGGCGCATCCGGCTTCGGATAACCCTCAATCCCATAATCCGCTAAAGTTTTTACTACGCACTGCTCCAAAGCGGTTACCAAATCTCGTACCGAAACGTCTTTGCCTTGTGCTTTTAAACGCTTAATATCAATCAACACATACATGACCTGCTGACCTTCGCCGTGGTAGGTAATTTGCCCGCCGCGATCGGTTTGCACCACAGGAATATTGGTCGGATTGAGTAAATGTTCCGGCTTACCGGCAGAACCTTGAGTAAATACCGAGGGATGCTGTACCAACCAAATTTCATCCGCAGTATTTTCATTACGATTATCGGTAAAATCTTGCATTTGATGCCAGATTTCTTCATAAGGCTGCACACCAAGTTGGCGAACAATAAGTTGATTCATCAGATTATCTCCGTTCGGAATGAGTGACTTATTATAAGACCATTCTCACGCCTGAAATTTTAGCAAGCTCGACATAAAGCGTTTCGACTTGGTCGATATGCTCGGCAATAATGTCGATGGAAACCGAATTATAAGTGCCTTTTGAGCTACGTTGTTGGCGCGGGTTATAATCGCCTTTCGCATGAATTTGCGTGATTGCCACCACATCATCCACTAAATCTTCACGATGCGTACCCACCACTTTAAAAGTGAATGAACACGGAAATTCTAATAAATCTTTTAATTTTGCCTGTGGTAAGTCTTGTAGGTTTACTGTTCTTGATTGGGTCATATTTATATCCTTTTCTCTTTTATACTATTAAGACTAAGCGGTATGATCTTGCAAGAACTTTGCGAAATCATACCGCTTGTATATTACTCGTCCAAATATGGGGACGATTTTAAACATTACAAGTTAGCCGAGATTAGTCAAATAAACTCTTAACGGTTAATACCACCCAATCCCATGCTTTACCGAAAATACCCGCTTCAGGTACGTCTTGTAACACTTGCAGATCGCTGCTTGCAACATCTTTACCGTCCAATTGGTAAATCACTTTACCGATAACCTGACCTTTCGCTAAAGGCGCTTCAAGGTTTTTACGTTCCAACTCGTAACGAGCTTTTAATTCGGACGCCTTACCTTTCGGTACGGTCACAAAGCTGTCTTGAATTGAACCGAGTTGGACTTTATCCGCTTCGCCGTAGTAAACGCTCTGTTCGGAAACCGCTTGTCCCGCTTGTAACGATTTTACCGTTTCAAAGTTTGCAAAACCCCATTGCAGGAGTTTTTTACTTTCGACTTCACGGCCTTTATACGTCGGTACGCCCATTACCACCGAAATTAAACGGGTGTTGTTATTCGTTGCGGATGCGACTAAATTATAACCGGCTTGGCTAGTGTGACCGGTCTTCATACCGTCCACATTAATCGTTTTATCCCAAAGCAAACCGTTACGGTTCGGCTGTGCTTTTTTAATGTTGTATTTAAATTCTTTTTCGGCGTAAATTTTATATTCTTCCGGCTGATCGCGAATCACGTGCACACCGATAATCGCCATATCGCGTGCAGATGAATATTGATTCGGATCATCCAAGCCGTGTACGGTCGTAAAATTGGTATTTTTCAAACCGAATTGCTGACCGAACTTGTTCATTTGGTCGATAAAGGCTTGTTGCGAGCCGGAAGTATGTTCCGCCAACGCCACCGCCGCATCATTACCCGATACGATAATTAAACCGCGCATTAAATCGGCAACCGAAACCTGCGTGTTTAAATCCAAGAACATTAATGATGATCCCGGGAATTTTTGCGCCCAAGAGTTCTCGGTAACCGTCACCATATCGCTGTTTTTTACTTTACCTTGTTTAAGGGCATCGCCCACCACATAACTGGTCATCATTTTGGTCAATGATGCCGGATATTGACGTTGATCCGGATTTAAACTTGCCAATACATTACCCGAATTATAGTCCATTAAAATATAGGTCTGTGCGTTTAATTGCGGTGCGGAAATACCGAAATCCACATTGGCGTCTGCGGTCGCAAATTGAGAAACGGCTAAAGCGCAAAGGCTTACGGATTTTAATAACGTTCTTTTCATAAAAGCATCCAATTCTTTGGGGAAATAACAGGTGATATAAAGCAAACAAGGGCTTGTTGAAACTCAACAAACCCTGATGCGAGATATAAAATATTTAAATATCTTCTTCGCTCGCTACAGAAGTAGCTTTTTTATTTTTATTTAGCACGGCTAATTTCACGTGTGCCGTACCGGAACCGTGCATACCCAATTGACGTGCGGCGGCTTTCGATAAGTCCACTACTCGAGCATGCGCATAAGGTCCGCGATCGTTTACGCGAACGACAACCGAACGACCATTACGGGTATTGGTTACTTCGACTAAAGTACCGAAAGGTAACGTTTTATGCGCCGCGGTCATTGCCGAATTGCTAAATCTTTCACCGTTTGCGGTACGGCGTCCGTTAAATTTATCTGCATAGTAACTTGCAACACCAGACTGATAGTGGCTACGAGCAGTATGTTTATGTTGTTCTTTAAGCGATCTTTTTTTAACTAATGCGATTTTATTCGCTCTCGCTTTCGCTGTTAAAGCAGCGTTTTTTACTGATTTTTTTGCAGTTTTAGCAATAAGATACTTCTTTACTGCGCTAGGTTTTGCGTTTTTGGTTGCTGCAACAGAATTCAATGATCCGAATGTTAAGAATCCAGCTAACAACAGGGTTACCATTTTACTTAATCGCATAAGTTTTCCTCATTTAGATATCGTACTGTGTAACGATGTGTTTTGCCCACAAAACAGGATTGTCTTGTGGTGGCTGTTAATCTTTCTTTTGATAGATAACTGCTCTTGTATGTGCTTTTTGATACCGCAAAAAAGCAAAAGTTCAAGCCCTATATTCAGCCTGTAGAGCCTGACTTAAAGTTTACTATACGGGTTGTTACCGCTGATACGCTTACGATGCACATAAGCGGACATCATCAACCCGAAGGCCGCCATTAGAGTCACATAAGAGGTCCCCCCATAGCTAAACAACGGTAAGGGTACACCAACTACGGGTAAAATACCACTCACCATACCAATGTTTACAAAAACATAAAAAAAGAAAAGTAGAGAAGTACCGCCTGAAATCAAACGTCCGAAGGCGGAATCGCTCTTAGCGCCGATTACCAATCCTCTGGCGATAATAAACAAATAAATCGCCAATAGGATTAAAATCCCGATCATACCGTGTTCTTCGCCCAGTACGGCAAAAATAAAATCGGTATGCGGCTCGGGTAAAAATTCCAGCTGCGATTGCGTGCCTTCCATCCAACCTTTACCGTTAATTCCGCCGGAACCGATGGCAATTTTCGATTGAATAATATGATAGCCGGCACCCAACGGGTCTTTTTCCGGATCGATTAAGGTCATTACACGGGTTTTCTGATAGTCGTGCATTAAGAAAAACCACATAATCGGAATAAAACCGGCTAAGAAAACCACACCGGCACTAATTAATTTCCAACTTAATCCGGCTAAAAACAGCACGAAAATACCGGCGGCACAGACTAAAATCGACGTACCTAAGTCCGGTTGCGCCGCCACTAATAAAGTCGGCACAATAATGATTCCCAACGCAATAAAGGTATCTTTCAAGCTTGGCGGTAACGCTCGTTTTGCCAAATAAGTCGCTACCATCAGCGGCACGGAAAGTTTGGCGATTTCCGACGGCTGAAATCGTACAAAACCTAAATTTAACCAACGTTGCGCACCTTTACTGGTTTCACCGATTAAATCCACCAAAATCAGCATGACAATACAAACGAGGTAGAGATAAGGCGAAATTCGTTCATAAAAACGAGGCGGAATCATTGCCATAAAAAGCATTAAACCCAAGCCGAGCGAAACTTGAATAATACGGTTGGTAAACATTTTTTCACTCGCACCGCTGGCACTATACAGCACAATCAAACCGTAACCGGTAATCGCCAACAAGCCTAGCAACAGCCATACGTCAAGGGAAAAAATCTTCCAAAAAAATTTTCTGATTCCGCTACTCATTATTTGTCTGTCCCTCTTCAAGCGGTTGAATTTGCTCGATATTTTGCAACAGTTCTGATGTTCCCATCGGTTCTTTTAAGGTTTTTCTTAACGCAAAATCCATCACTTGGCGAGCCACCGGCGCTGCATTCGAACCGCCGCCGCCCGCATTTTCTAAAATAATCGCTACCGAAACTTTCGGCTCTTCATACGGCGCATAACTGATAAACCACGCATGGTCGTGCAGCTCTTTTTTCAGCGCATTTTTATTGTACTTACCGCCGTTTAAGTTAAACACCTGCGCCGTACCGCTTTTACCCGCCGCTCGATAAAACGAACCGCCGGCTTTGCGCCCCGTACCGTTTGCCGCATTAATTACGTTGTACATTCCGAATTTCGCCACTTGCCAAAAACGCTCGGGCACGTCTTGAATATCTTCATATAACAGCGGATCTTTGTAAGGCTCGGTTTTATCGCTGCCGATGACTTCCATCATCAAATGCGGCGTGTTTACACGACCGTTATTAATTAAGATCGCTTGTGCTTTCGCTACCTGTAACGGCGTTGCAATCCAATAACCTTGCCCGATACCGACCGGAATCGTATCGCCCTGAACCCAAGATTTTTTATGACGGCGTTGTTTCCACTCACGATTCGGATATACGCCGGCGGATTCTTCAAAAATATCAATCCCCGTTTTCTGTCCGAAGCCGAATTTACGCATCCACTCCGACATTTTATCGATACCGGTATCATAAGCGAGCTGATAGAAGAACGTATCGGAAGACTCGGTAATCGCTTTATTCACATTAGTCGAGCCGTGACCGCCTTTTTTCCAATCTCGGTAACGTTGTGTCGTCCCCGGCAAAATCCAAAAACCCGGGTCATAAATCGCATTTTGCGGTGTAATTTTTCCTTCCGCCAATCCCATTACCGCATAAAACGGTTTTACTGTCGAAGCCGGCGGATACGTCCCTTGTGTCGCTCGGCTATATAACGGACGAGCCGGATCTTCCAATAAACGTTTATAATCCGCTCCCGATACGCCGCCGACAAATAAATTATTGTCGTAGCTCGGGTTGGTAACCATCGCCAATACGCTGCTATCACGCGGGTCAAGCACTACGACCGAACCTTTTTGATCACCGAGTAAATTCTGAATATATTGCTGTAATTCCACATCAATGGTTAAACGAATACTACTGCCCGCTACACCCGGTTGATCACGCAATTTGCGAATCACTTTGCCTCGGTTATTGATTTCCACTTCCTCAAAGCCGGTTTGTCCGTGTAATTGGTCTTCATAATATTTCTCAATGCCCAATTTACCCATATCGTGCGAACCGGCATAATTACCGAACTTACCCTCTTCTTCGAGCTTTTTCTTATCTCTTTCGTTGATTTTCGCCACATAACCGAGAATATGGGTCAAGGTTTCGCCGTAAGGATAATTACGCTTGTAATACGCCTGTACGTCTAAACTCGGGAAACGATATTGATTTACCGCAAAACGCGCCATTTGTTCCTCGTTTAAATTGCCTTTTAATAAAATCGGCGTATAGCGAGAAGTACGTTTTTTCTCTTTACGGAACGCTTCCACATCTTCGTCGGTCAGCCCGACGACATCACGCAATTCGACTAACGTTTCTTCTAGGTTTTCCGTTTTTTCAGGAATGATATAAAGCCCGAAATAGGTAATATTTTCGGCTAATACTTTACCGTTGCGGTCGTAGATCAAGCCGCGAGTCGGAGGGACAGGTAATAGTTTGATACGGTTACCGTTGGAACGCGTTTGGTAGTCGTCATAATTTACCACTTGTAAATGATACAGGTTGGTTAATAACACGCCCGTAAGCACCAATACTCCAAGAAATGCGACCAATGCACGACGAGCAAACAGATTGCTCTCCGCTTGTCCGTCCCGCACTTTTTCACGAGGTTTTGGATTGGTTAATTTTCCGAGTTTACCAAACATTGTTTATCTCATTTTGTTCTCTAGCGAACGGAACAAGCGGTCAAAATTTTGGCATTTTTTACCATGTCCGTTCGAGATCAAGCTATTCTCGATGATAAGGGTGATTTGTTGTCAGTGACCACGCACGATATAAACTTTCAGCAACAATTACGCGCACCATCGGATGCGGTAAGGTTAGCGGCGAAAGCGACCAACTTTGTTCCGCAGCGGCTTTACATTCCGGAGAAAGTCCTTCCGGCCCGCCGATTAACAAACATACGTCTCGTCCGTCATTTTTCCATGCTTCCAATTGGCTCGCCAATTGTTCGGTTGTCCAAGGCTTGCCCGGAATATCCAAGGTCACAACTTTGCCTTTACCGGCGGCGGCTAACATCGCTTTGCCTTCTTGCTCTAAAATGCGTTTAATATCCGCATTTTTGCCGCGTTTACCGGCGGGAATCTCAATCAGTTCAAACGGCATATCTTTGGGGAAACGGCGTTGGTATTCTTCAAAACCGACCTTTACCCAATCCGGCATTTTTTGCCCGACCGCAATTAATTGTATTTTCATTGTGCCACCACGAAAATGACGATTATGCCCACAGTTTTTCTAATTGATACATTTCACGGGCATCCGCTTGTAATAAATGCACAATCGCTTGACCGAAATCGACCACGATCCAATCGGCGACCGCTTTACCTTCTTCGCCAAACACTTCAAAGCCCGCTTGTTTTGCTTCCGCACTTAAACGATCGGCGGTTGAAGCCACGTGACGTACCGAAGTACCGGTTGCGATAATCATGGTATCGGTAATGCTCGATTTACCACGCACGTCAATCGCTAAAATATCTTGCGCTTTTAAATCATCTAAAGTTTTCGTTAAAAATTCGACTAAATTCTGTTCCACGTTCGGTTCTCTTTCAAATTTACTAAAAATACAAACGTTAAATTTTAACACAAATTCGTTACAATATAACAAATAGACAAAAGTAAAGCGGTCGTATTTGCAAATTTTTTTACCAATACGACCGCTTGTCTTTAACCGGCTTAGAATTGTGCCATTTGTTCTAATAATTGCGGAGATTTGTCCACCATACGTAGTAAAAGTACCGCTTGTGGATTCGGTTTGGTTTTGCCTTGCTCCCACCCTTGATAAGTCCGCACGGAAGTATGCAATTTATGCGCAAAAACCGCTTGTGATAGATTTAATTTTTCTCGAATCGATTTAACTTCGGATGGACTAAGTTCTATCGGTTCAGGCTTTTCTAATACCGTAGTTCGCAGGGTGATTTTGCCTTGAAGGTATTGTTCTAAGGCTTCCGCCCCTTCCATTAGATCATCAAATAAACGTCCCATTTATAGCTCCCTATCCGCAATATTTTTTAAATGTTCCAATACTTTAGAAAATGCTTTTCTTTCCATTGAATTCAAATCTATTTTTCTTGATTTGTTATACCCTGTAAATAACCAAATTTGTGATCCTCTAACATAATAGTAGTAAATCACTCTGGCACCACCTTTCTTCCCCCTTGATTGGGTTGATATACGAATTTTTCGTAAACCGTTTATGCCTTGAACAATATCTCCAGCTTCGGGATTATTCATTAAATATTCTTGAAATTCACGATAATCATCATCTGTTAAATTTTCATAACGAAATTTATTAAAAGGTGGTAATTCTACAAAAACTAACTTCACATTTTCCTCACTATACGCTTAAAGCGTATGGTTTTCAACCAATGAAAGATAGCTTATAAGTGTTTAAGTAACATACAACTTGATTATTCTTTTTTTGCGATCAAGATCGAAAAATCAACTGATTAATAATCACTCAACAAAAAATAAGGCTAGTGAAAACTCACTAGCCTTTTTTGCGGTTAAGCCATTAATTTCTTCAAACGGTACAACTCATCCAATGCTTGGCGGGGGGTGAGTTCATCTGGGTCGATGCTCATTAATGCTTTTTCCACGTCACTTTGTTGTACAACAAGCGGTTGAATTTGCGGTGTTTCTTGCAAATCAGCACCGAATAATAAATCGCCTTGCGGGTTATCGTGCGCTTCTTTGGTTTGTAATGAGATTTCTTCCAAATGCGCTAAACGCTGTTTCGCCAATTGAATCACCTGTTTCGGCACACCGGCAAGCGCCGCTACTGCCAAACCATAACTTTTACTTGCCGCACCTTCTTGTACGCTGTGCATAAACACGATGGAATCCTGATGTTCTCGGGCATCTAAATGCACGTTCGCTACACCTTTTAACTGACTTGGTAAACTGGTCAGCTCAAAATAGTGCGTCGCAAATAAGGTGAGCGATTGAGTTTTCTTTGCTAACCATTCGGCACACGCCCACGCCAGCGATAAACCGTCATAAGTTGAAGTACCACGCCCGATTTCATCGATCAGCACTAAGCTGTTTTCGGTTGCCTGATGCAGAATATTCGCCATTTCGGTCATTTCCACCATAAAAGTCGAACGGCCTGAGGCTAAATCATCACTTGCGCCGATACGGGTAAAAATTCGGTCTAACGCACCGATTTCCGCACCATCCGCCGGCACAAAACTGCCGATATACGCCATTAGACTGATCAATGCAATTTGACGCATATAGGTACTTTTACCGCCCATATTCGGGCCGGTTACCACCAATAAATGACGTTGTGCATTTAAGAATACCGGATTAGCAATAAACGGATCTTTCAATACTTGCTCCACCACCGGATGGCGACCGCCTTTGATATTCACGCCTCGTTGTAAGCTGAACGTCGGACGCACATAGTTCAAACTTTCCGCACGCTCAGCAAGATTGGTCAGTACGTCTAATTCGGACAATGCCATCGCCGCCAACTGCAATTCGCCCAAACGCGGCATAAGTAAATCGAACAACTCATCATAAAGTTGCTTTTCTAACGCCAATGATGCACCTTTTGCTTTCAGCGCCTTATCTTCATAAGTTTTCAACTCGGGAATAATATAACGCTCGGCATTTTTTAAGGTTTGGCGACGGACATAGTGCATCGGGGCTTTATGCGCTTGCCCTTGGCTAATTTGAATATAGTAGCCGTGCACCGCATTAAAGCCGATTTTAAGCGTATCAATACCAGTTGCTTCTCTTTCTCGAATTTCGAGATTTTCCAAATATTGCGTTGCACCGGCAGAAAGCTCACGCCATTCGTCCAATTCCGCATTGTAACCTGCGGCAATGACACCACCGTCACGAATTAATTGTGGAGGCGTTTCAATAATCGCACGTTCAAGCAGTGCGTGTAATTCTCTGAAATCGCCTATTTGTGCCACAAGTGTATCAAGCGAAGTGGTCAAATGTTTCGCATTTTTTGCAATATCAGGCAATTGCGCCAAGGCTGTACGTAAACGAGTTAAATCACGAGGGCGAGCCGAGCGCAATGCAACACGAGCAAGGATTCTCTCCATATCACCGACATTTTGGAGTAACGGCTGAAGTGGTTCGATACATTGCTCTTTTTGTAAAGTGTCAATTATATCTTGACGCTTCTTCAACTTTTCTAGGTCACGAATCGGTTGATGAATCCAGCGTTTCAGCAAACGGCTGCCCATTGGAGTAACACATTTATCTAAAACTGCCGCTAACGTATTTTCCGTTCCGCCGGCTAAATTCTGGGTCAGTTCTAAGTTACGGCGAGTTGCCGCATCCAGCAAAATAGTGTCACTATTTTGCGCCAAATGAATACTATTGATATGCGGTAAGGCGGTACGTTGCGTTTCTTGTGCATAGTGTAAAACACAACCCGCCGCACATAATGCCACCACGGCTTTTTCCACCCCAAAACCAGCTAAACTTTGTGTACCGAATTGGCGATTTAATAAATTAATTGCCGTGACTAACTCAAACTCCCATACCGGACGGCGGCGTAAACCTTTATAATTATTTAAAATTTTAGCGGCAGAAAAATCTTCCGCATAGAGAATTTCCGCCGGTTGTAAGCGTTGTAATTCGGCAGCAAGCGCTTCTTTATTTGGTAATTCGGTAATTAAAAAACGACCGGAAGTCATATCTAGCGTAGCAATCGCAAACACGCCCTTTTCTTCGTAAATCGCTGCAACTAAATTGTCCTGTCGTTCTGGCAATAACGCTTCATCACTTACGGTACCGGGGGTAACGATGCGTACCACTTTACGTTCAACCGGGCCTTTACTGGTTGCCGGATCGCCAATCTGCTCACAAATCGCCACAGATTCGCCCAATGCGACCAATTTGGCTAAATAGCCTTCTACCGCATGATACGGCACGCCAGCCATCGGAATCGGCTCACCTGCCGATGCGCCTCGCTTGGTCAAAGAAATATCTAACAACGCCGCCGCTTTTTTAGCGTCGTCATAAAACAACTCGTAAAAATCGCCCATACGGTAGAACAACAAAATATCGGGATTTTGCGCTTTAAGTTGCAAATATTGCGCCATCATCGGCGTGTGCTTAGAAAGATCTTGAGTCATGGCTTCGCAGTTAAGTTAGTCAAAATTGGCAGTTAGTGTAACAGATTGAAGGAGTGGAAAAAACTGCGAGGCGCAAAAGGAATAATTAGGGAAATGTTCAGATAAATGACACAAGCGGTCTAAATTTGCAAAAATTTTGCTAATTTAAACCGCTTATCAGAAGGATTAATCCGCACGAATTTGATGTAAGAAGCGTTTAGTACGTTCGTGTTGCGGATTTTGGAAAAGTTGTGCCGGCGAACCTTGCTCGACAATTTCCCCTCCGTCCATCACAACCACCACATCCGCCACATCTAATGCGAATTTGATTTCGTGCGTAACCACCACCATTGTCCAGCCTTCTACCGCCAATTCTTTCATGGTATTCAACACGTCTTGTACCAATTCCGGGTCAAGCGCCGAAGTCGGTTCGTCAAATAACATCAATTCCGGTTGAATCGCTAATGCACGAGCAATGCCGACCCGCTGTTGCTGACCGCCGGAGAGTTGGAACGGATAAAGCAAGGCTTTATCGGATAAACCGACTTTTGCCAGTAATTTCTCGGCTTCCGCTTTAGCTTGTTCCGGCTTTTTACCTTGCACGAATACCGGACCTTCCATCACATTTTCCAATGCGGTTTTATGTGGAAATAAGTTGTAATTTTGGAACACCATACCCGATTTACGGCGTAAGGCAAGAATCTGTTTTTTGATGTTCTTTGCCGAAAAATCCACGCTTAACGGCTCTGAACCGTCAAACGTGATTGTGCCTTGCTCCGGCATTTCCAACGCATTTAAACAGCGTAAAAACGTGGTTTTACCGGAACCGGACGGCCCGAGAATCACCACTACCTGACCTTTTTTAATTTCCAGATCGATGCCACGTAAAATCGTGTTGTCGCCAAAGGTTTTATGAATATTGCTAATTTTGATCATCTTGTTTTCCGTGGTTAGCTATTATTTCGCCACAAAGCGGTTAAAACGGTGTTCCAATTTTGCTTGAATCAAGAACAGCACCCAGCAGAAACACCAGTAAATTAAACCCGCCTCAATATATACCGGCAAGAAGTCGTAGGACATATTCGCCATTTGTTGTGCGACACGGAACATTTCCGTTACTGTCACCACAGAAGCTAATGAAGTATCTTTAAACAAACCGATAAACGTATTACTTAACGGCGGCACTGCGACTCGAATTGCTTGCGGTGCAATAATCCGGCGGAAGGTTTGCATATAAGTCATACCGATGGTATAACCGGCTTCCCATTGCCCTTTCGGCACGGAAGAAATCGCCGCGCGCACGGTTTCCGAACCGTATGCACCGATATTCAGCGAGAAACCGATAATCGCCGCCGGAATCGGATCAATATATACACCGATCGCCGGCAAGCCGTAAAACACCACTGAGATTTGCACCAACATCGGCGTGCCTCGAATAATTGAGATATACACTTTCACAATTGCAAGTGCAATGCGGTGTAGCATACCGTTTACCGGCGTCACTCGAATTAAAGCGACACCAACCGCAATCGCCATACCGATAATAAAAGAAGCGATTGCTAGCGGAATAGAAACCAAGACCGCCGCTTCAACCATTGGGAAGAAGGCATCCATCACCAGTTTCACACGCGCTTCATCCATAAATGGAATTTGCAATAATAAATTTTCTAACACAAGTTTTCCTAATTGAAATGTAATAAATTGAATTTTAAGGGATATAAATAGAAATGTACACGTCTAGACGTCTAAATAAAAAATAAGCGGTAAAATTTGTTAAAATTTAGACAAATTCTACCGCTTGTTACCTTTCAATATTTACCGATTATACGTTTTTCGGTTTGCTCACCATAATCTCAATCACTTGGCGATCAGTATATTGCATACTGCGGGAAGCAATCGCACAAAGGTTATTGATTGAACGGTCGATTTGGTGTTCGACAATCCCTTCGTTACCAGTCACTTGGGTGTCGTCCAATGCCATTAAAATCGATTTATAACTGGAACTCACACTGGTTGAAACTTTCATCGCGCAGCTATTTGCCGCACCGTCACAAATAATGCCGCTAATATCACCGATCATACTGCTGATTGCCATACTGATCGCTTCAAATTTACCGGTCAGCAACCAAGCCACACCGGCACAGCTACCCATAGCCGCTGTGGTTACCGCACATAACGCCGAGAGTTTCGGTAATTTACTATGAATATAAATCGCCATTAAATGCGAAAGAAATAAAGCACGAATCAGCTGTTCTTCGCCAGCGGCTACATGGCGAGCGACCACGACTACCGGCATTGTCGCAGTAATGCCTTGGTTGCCGGAACCGGAATTGCTCATCGCCGGTAAGTTTGCCCCACCCATACGTGCGTCACTGGCGGCGGTGGTTTCAATCACGATTCGATTTAATAAATCATCACTAATTAATCCTTTACCGATTTGTTTCTGCAAAGTTCGTCCGATATGTAAACCATAATCTTGATTCAGCCCTTCTTGTGAAAGCGCACTATTTAAAATTGCCGCCTGTTGAATAAAGCAAATCTTCTCCAATTCCACATTTAAAGAAAAATCATAAATATCTTTCGCATTTAAGTTTGCGAAAACATTTTCCGCATTGTCACTTTCCACCGCACAAGGTTTGGAAAACAGTAATTCGCCGTTTTTCTCAATATAAATCACATTGGTATGATGAGCGGCGATACGTACTTTCACTTGCTGATCGGCATTAAACAGTGTGGCTTCGGAATAGAGAATATGTTCGGTATCGGAAATACTGACTTCGATTTTGTGATCATGAATCATTTGTTTCGCTTGTGCCACTTGCTCGTTGGTAATATGTTTAAGCACTTCCAATCCGCCATTCGGATCACCGCCGATTGCCCCGATTGCCGCCGCCATGGTTAAACCGACCGTACCCGTCCCGGGAACGGTTACCCCCATACCGTTTTTCATCAAATTCGGCGAAACTTTAGCTTCGATACGATCAGGTAACGCCCCTAAATACTGACGAGCTACAGCCGCTGCTAATGCCAAAGAAACAGGTTCGGTACAACCCAGTGCCGGTACAACTTCTTGTTGTACGGTGGCAATAATCGCTTGTTCTAATTCCGATTTAAATTTCATTTAATTTTCTATCCTTAATTATTGATCAGTTATGTTGTTATTATAAATTTTAAAAAATACGACCGAGATAAAATTTTACTAAAAAAGCCGCAACATACTCCACCGTTTCATAAGATGATTTTCATTCATCGTTATCCGTTTTAAGTTTTAGCTAAAAATCGGCGGAAAATGACCGCTTTTTGATTTAGGTCTAACCGCTACCCCATCTTGATTATAGAGCTACTAAATCTCCAAATTTATAATTCCTACTAATTTAATCAACTATATTATTAGGAGTTTACGATGTCCGTTTTAACTGATAAAGATTGGCGTACTGCCCCGCTTGGTGAAATTATTGATTTTATTATCCCTCGTTTTCACGATACACATCGCAACCAATTACCGATCCTGATTGAATTGGCGGAAAAAGTGGAATCCGTTCACGCAGATAGTGCTGATTGCCCGAAAGGTTTAGCGGAACTTATTCGTAAAGTTTATGCGGATTTAGTGAATCATATGATGAAGGAAGAACAAATTCTGTTCCCATTGATTAAATCGGGTAGAGGAAAAATGGCTGCGGCACCGATTTCCGTAATGGAAGCTGAACACGATGAAGCCGGTAATGATGTCGAAGAGATGCAAAAACTGACCAATAACTTCACTCCGCCAGAAGGTGCTTGCACATCTTGGCGTAATTTATATCAAGGCTTACAAGAATTTGCCACCGATTTAGATGCGCACGTAGATTTGGAAAATAATAATTTATTCCCTCGTGCATTAGCAGGTGAGCAGCCTTAATAGAAAACAAGCGGTTGATTTTAAAGAAAAATTTGCAAAACTCTTGCAAAAATCAACCGTTTGTATCTCATTCACAAATTAAGCGGACGCTTTTGAGAACAGGTTAATCACCAACACGCCAGCAATAATCATTCCCATACCGATAAAGCCTGCCAAATCCGGTTTTTGTCCGAAAGCGAAATACGCCACAATGGCGGTCAGTACGATACCAACTCCAGACCACACCGCATACACAATACCTATCGGCAACGTCTTGGTAATCACCGATAATAAATATAACGCTATCACAAAAGCGCCAATTGCTACTGCTGTCGGTAGCGGTTTGCTAAAACCTTCGCTTGCCTTAATGCAATTACTGCCGATCACTTCAATCACAATCGCAAAGCCCAATAAAACCCAAGGGTTCATAAATTTCTCCGAAAACAAAAGCGGTTGGATTTTGCTTATTTTTTGCAAATTTCTAGCAAAATCCAACCGCTTTTTAAATAATTACAATTTAGATTGCACGTGTACCTAATTGGAAAATTACCACTTCCGCTTGGCAACTAAAACGGAAATTCGCATCTAGTAAAAAACCGCCTTCTACCGCTTTAATTTCGCTGGTGATTTCACACAGTTCACTTTCCGTGTCACGTGCTTTTTGGGTTAATTTCACAAGTGCTTGTTCTGCTTCCGCTTGTGTTTCATACACTTTTTCAAATTTCGCATCTCGTTCACTGTTATCAATGATTGAGCCGACATCAAAAGTGTTACAGCCAACACATTCAACCGGTTTATCTGATTTCATAAAAACCCCTATAAATTATAAGTTAATCACCTTGTTACTCTAATACTAAAGCGAGTTTGAATCAACCGAGCTTTATACCGTTGTTGATTTACAATAAAAAACGGTCGCAAAATTTTTACAAAATACGACCGCTTATTACTTGGATTAGAAGCCTGCTTGTTGTTCTAGCTGTTCTACTAACGCATCGTCTAAGCCGAGAGCTTCGGCAAGGTCAGCGAGGAAGACGATTTCTTTACGAGCTAAATCGGCACATACCACACGAGCGGCTAAATAAACTTGCGCCGCTAATGCCGGGTTGTTACCGACTTGTGCGGCAATTTGTTGTACGGTCGCCGGTTGGTACATTGCTTGTTCAATCCATTGTTGGATTTCCGGATCTTGACCTGCTTCGCCTAAAATCGCTTGTCTTTCTTCGTTAGAAATCGCACCGTCAGAAGCAGCGGCTGCAATCATCGCTTGTAAAATAACTTGGCTACTTGCTTGAGCATTTTGTTCTGTCACCGCAAAATTTTCTTCACTCACCGGAGCGGCTTGCGTTTGGTTTTGCTGATATTTTTGGTAAGCCTGATAAGCAAGGCTACCGATTGCCGCCAATGACCCTAATTTCGCTAAGCTAGAACCGCCGTTACGACCGAAGATCATCGAAAGAATGCCGATTGCCGCCGCACCGCCACCGATTTTGGCGACTTTATCGGTAGTAGTATTGCCGTTCATCGCATTTTTTGCTGATTCCTGCGCAACGCTTAGCACTTGATTTAAAATTTTGCTGAAATCCATAGGGTTTCTTCTCCAATAAGATTGAGGGTAAATACACTTAGCGCACTAAGTACTTAGCTGTTCGCCAAATTAGCAATAAGTTACCCGACTTGCCAATCAAATTTACCTATCATTAAAAAAAGCAAACGGTCGTAAATTCTTGTGAAAATACGACCGCTTGTTTCAATTAAAGAGAATTAAACTTCAAGTAAATCTACGATATTAATCGCTATCGGCTGACTTAATAACTCGGCAAATTTAGCGCCTGCATCAATAAAATGCGCTTGCTGAGTATGCAACGCCAAATCTTGTTGCGATTGCCATTGTTCCACAAAAGTATACACATTCGGCTGACCTTGCACCGCACCACAACCATAAGAAATACAACCTTGGTCGTTAAGTGAAGCACGAATTAAGTTTTGTGCCAATGCTTCAAATTCTGCGGTTTTATCCGCTTTTACATGGCATACTGCATAAACTGCGATCATAATTGCTCTCCTAAACTAAAATTACACGATGTTGGAATATGCTTTTAAAACTTGCCCAATCCGCTCAAATAAATGTTGAATGATATCCGCTCGATGTGCAAGCACTCGAACCATTAATCCGCCGTCATTTAACTGGGATACCCCCACCAACATCTCTTTTTGCGCGGCAATCAAGGCTTGTAACTCACTCACAATCGCCTTAATTTCTAAGGTACTTTTTGCCAAATTGATGTAGGTTAATGAACCTTGATGCGAAAAATCTTCCATTTGGCTCAATGACGTCAATGCCATTTTTGCCGGTAGCCACTGAATACGGTCGGTAACAAGCGGTCGATTTTGGTGAGAAATTCGCAAATAGGACGCAAAATGACGGAAAGCAAATCGCTCGCCGTTTAGCACACGCCCAATCGCCACAATCTCGCCATAAATTAGCTCGGACTGCTCCCCCATCTCAATTTCTGTGGTTTGCTTAAATCCGCTGTCTTTATGCAGCACCAACGGATGCGGAAGATAAAATAAGCGACTATTTTTGCCCAATTTTATGCACGTTTTTTGCGTGGCATAATCGCCATCATTCATTGATTGCACCCGAGTAAATGCCTGCGTGTTCAATGAAAGTGCGGTATCATCCGCCAGCGAAATCTCAATATCAAGCAGATCACCTGCCAACAAACCGGGCGAAGACGACATTTGCATCGCATTCAAAGCATTGCGCCAATACGAATCCAAATTCGGTAAAGTCATTACCTTAAACGGCGGCGACACAAAGTATTGATCGAGCTGCGTTTTGCCCTGTGAGGTTAATTTTGTTGAGAGTAAAAGTTTGCTTTGCATTTGATTGCTCACTCTCTCCCCTCGAGGGAGAGAGACAGCTTGTTGAAGCGTTCAGCGAAAACAAGCAGAGAGAGGGAATTTGCAAAAAATGAGTGTTCAAACACCGTTTCCCCTCTCCCTGATTTTTCTTCTATACGAAGAAAAATCTGTCCCTCTCCCACAAGGGGCGAGGGTTATAGTATTTAACGAACTAAAGATGCTGGATCTTCAATATTTTTTAACAATGCGTATTTTTCGATCCAACCGATCACGCCATCAAGGTTTTCGTTCTTCATCAAGTTAGTGAAAATAAACGGCTGACCGTTACGCATACGGCGAGCATCACGTTCCATTACGCTTAAATCCGCACCCACAAACGGCGCAAGGTCGGTTTTATTAATCACTAATAAATCCGAACGAGTGATACCCGGTCCGCCTTTACGTGGAATTTTCTCGCCTTGTGCCACGTCAATCACGAAAATCGTCACGTCTGCCAAATCTGGGCTGAAGGTTGCCGAAAGATTATCGCCGCCCGATTCAATGAAAATTAACTCCACTTCCGGAAAACGCGCCACCATTTCGTCCACCGCTTCAAGGTTCATTGAAGCGTCTTCACGAATCGCCGTATGTGGGCAACCACCGGTTTCCACACCCATAATGCGTTCAGGTGGAAGCAAACTGTTTTTCGTTAAAAACTCTGCATCTTCTTGGGTGTAAATGTCGTTTGTGATAACCGCAACACTGTATTTGCTTGCAATTTCACGGGTTAAGCGTTCGATTAATGCGGTTTTCCCCGCTCCCACAGGGCCTGCCACCCCGATTTTGATATATTTACGCATTGGTTTTCCTATTATTCAAATTAAGACATATAAAGTCTTGTATAAAGCTGTTCGTGTTGCATTGAGCGAATATCACTTGCCAGCGTTGCTGCGCCGAGCCATTCTGGGTCTGGATTAAGACTATTTTCGACCGCTTGTGCCAGTGGCGTGCGAAGTGCAAACAAAATATCTTGCCCATCCATTTGACTTAACGGCACCAGTTTCACGCCATTAGTCACCGCTCCAACTGCCGCATTATAGTAGAACGCATAGAGTGTTTCGGCTTTATCCAGCTGCATCGCCTGTGCCACGATCGCAAACACAATCGGGAAATAACCCTGACAGCGTTTTTCGCTGATCGCTTGCTGAAATTCGCTCAATAACGGATGATTTTCATAACGGATAAAAATCTTCAGCAAACGCACACCTAATTTATAACTACCCTCACGACTTTCACGGGCAATTTTACTGGCGGCAAGTTCCTGATCTAACACTAACAAGCGGTCTAAATCGTGATTTGTCATCGCATCAAACGCTAACGACAAGTACGCACCGTCATTGTAAATCCAGTTCTGCATCAACTGGGTTTGCACGTATTCTTCAAGGCTGGCTCGGCTGTTCACTTTGCCTTGTTGGACAAAAGTTTCCAAGCCGTTTGAATGGTTAAAACCGCCAATAGGGAGCGTAGGATCAACTAAGTGTAACAACGCACCCAACTGCCCCATTCGGGCGAAATCTAGTGCTTGTGCCAATTTCCGTCTCCGTGATGATGATAGCCGTGATGATCGTGCGAATGGCTATGGCTGTGAGAATGTCCGTGTCCTTGTGCCGAGTTCGCTCGCAACGCTTGGCTTAAACGGCGTTCCGCTTTTTGCGGTTCAAATCCTGCCGCTTGTAGCCATTCAAACATCGGTTTGTCGTATGGTAACGTTACTTCATCACCGTCTAAAAATAGGGGCGAATGTTTGTTACCGATTTCATAGCACGCACGTGCCATTTCAGGCAAGGTTTTCGGCGAAAGCACAATCACTTCGCTTGGCACGATTTCAATCGTAATCACTAGGCTCTCGCTCACAAAAACTACATCATCATGCTTCAAACGTTGCCCTTCTTTCAGCAAACGAAACGCCACTTCACGTCCTGATTTCGACGTTTTACGCAATATATTGCGTTCACTTTCATACCATTGCAATTCAACGGTGTCGATTTGTTGATTGGTAATTTTGCCTGAAGCTTTTAGCTCGGCAAGATTGCCTAAAATATCTTCCATTACTGGGAGGATTGGGTTAAGGATTTGCATAATTGTATTTTTCATTATTTTCCTAGCACGGCTCGTATGCGGTATTACACGTGTGGTTTCGTTTCTGCCAACACTACATATTTGTCATTCATTTGTTCCGCCCAAGCGGTCAAATTCGGGTGATGTTTTGCAAGATCGTAGCCAAGTTTTTCGGCACGGAATTGCAACCAATCAATTAAGCAAACTGCAGTAATTGTGCCGATATTTAGTTCTGTGCCAAACGGTTCAATCGCTTTTTCAAGCTGTGGAAATGATCGGATATTACGTTCCATTAACTGTTCTTGACGGCTTGTCCACCATTCGTTTTCAGGGCGAAGTAAACGTTCCGCCATAATCGGTACGGTGTTTTCTAAAATACCGTCCGCTAAATTGTGTAGAGCCAATGCAGCCCAACGAGATTTACCGCTTTCCGGGAAAAGTTTTGGTTGGTCGCCTTTTTGATCGAGATATTCGCAAATCAGTTGGCTGCCGAATAACCAGTTGCCGCAATTACGCTGTAAAGCCGGTACACGTCCAAGCGGATTGTCTTGGTTGTGCGGCGAATTTGGATCAAATGACGAGTTGATTTTTAACAATTCGGTTTTAGCTTCTAATTGTTGATGTTTTAGCGTAACTAATACTTTACGCACGAAAGGACTAGTGGTGGAATACCAGAGTTTCATAGATTCTCCTTTTTCCTCATACTCACGTATGAGGTTAGACATTGTATGGTTGCTCTGCAACCAACTTAGTGAATTGTCGCAGAGCGACGACCCTATACTTAACCACGCACGTCAGTGCGTGGTATTTGCAAAATTTTATGCAAATTTAACCGCTTGTTGGAATGTTTAGCGAAACAAACAGAGAGGAAAAAACCGTTCCCCCTCTCCCTGATTTTTCTTCTTAACAAAGAAAAATCTGTCCCTCTCCCACAAGGGGAGAGGGTGAACACTAGAACAAGAAATAACGCTGTGCAAGCGGCACTTTGGTCGCAGGTTCGCAAGTAATATGTTCGCCGTCCACACGTACTTCGTAGCGTTCCGGATCTACGGTAATTTCAGGCGTTGCATTGTTGTGAACAAGGTCTTTTTTACCTACGTCACGACAACCTTTTACCGCCAGGGTTTCTTTCTGAATGCCGTATTGGGCTTTGATGTTCGCATCCACGCTCGCTTGTGAAACGAAATAAACCGCACTTTCGGTATTCGCTTTCGCATTCGCCCCAAACATTGGGCGGTAGAATACCGGTTGTGGCGTTGGGATTGAAGCGTTCGGGTCGCCCATTTTCGCAAAGCTGATAAAGCCTTTTTTCATCACAAATTCCGGTTTTACACCGAAGAATTGTGGCTTCCACAATACGATATCCGCAAGTTTACCCACTTCAAGCGAGCCGACGTGTTGGCTGATACCGTGAGCGATTGCCGGGTTGATGGTATATTTCGCAATATAGCGTTTAATACGGAAGTTATCGCTATTCGGATCTTCAGCTAATGCTCCACGTTGTACTTTCATTTTATCTGCCGTTTGCCACGTACGAGTGACCACTTCGCCGACACGTCCCATTGCTTGACTGTCTGAACTCATAATTGAGAACACGCCCATATCGTGCAGAATATCTTCCGCTGCAATCGTTTCAGGGCGGATACGGCTATCTGCAAATGCCACATCTTCCGGCACACGTTTATCTAAGTGGTGACAAACCATTAGCATATCCAAATGTTCGTCAATCGTGTTCACGGTAAACGGACGGGTCGGGTTGGTTGAAGCCGGTAATACGTTCGGGTACATCGCCGCTTTAATAATATCCGGTGCATGACCGCCGCCTGCACCTTCGGTGTGGAAAGTGTGAATCACACGTCCGTTAATCGCTTTCATCGTGTCTTCTAAGAAACCACTTTCGTTGAGCGTGTCGGTGTGGATTGCTACTTGCACATCCATTTCGTCCGCCACTTTTAACGCCGCATCAATTACTGCCGGTGTGGCGCCCCAGTCTTCGTGGATTTTTAAGCCTAACGCACCGGCAACGACTTGTTCTTTAAGCGGTTCGAGCGTAGAACAGTTACCTTTGCCGAAAAAGCCGATATTGACCGGTAACGCTTCGCAAGCTTGGAACATTCTTTCAATGTTAAATTTACCCGGTGTACAGGTGGTGGCATGAGTGCCGTCCGCCGGGCCTGAACCACCGCCGATCATCGTAGTAATGCCATTTTCGATAGCGTGTTGTGCTTGTTGCGGACAAATCCAGTGAATATGCGTATCAATACCGCCTGCGGTCGCAATTAAATGTGCGCCGTTATGTACTTCGGTGCTTGCGCCGATAATCATATTTGGCGTGACGTTATCCATCGTATCCGGATTACCCGCCTGACCGATACCGACAATGCGTCCGTCACGAATCCCGATATCCGCTTTGATAATGCCTAATTTTGCGTCGATAATCATCACGTTAGTGAGAGCAAAATCCAATACGTTCGGATTATCACGGGTAGCGGTACTGGATTGTGCCATACCGTCACGCACCGATTTACCGCCGCCGAATTTACACTCATCGCCTTTGGTTAAAAAATCTTGTTCAATTGTCGCCCATAAATCGGTATCGCCTAAACGGACTTTATCACCGACTGTCGGGCCGTAAGTCGCTACATACTGACTGCGTGGGATTGTTAATGCCATTTTCTTACTCCCTATAATTTGCCGTCGATTTCATTATGGAAACCGTAAATCACTTTATTACCACCAAACTCAACCAGTTCCACTTCTTTCGCTTCGCCGGGTTCAAAACGCACCGCATTGCCGGACGGCACATTTAAACGCATACCGCGAGCCTGCAAGCGGTCGAATTTTAGGGCGTGATTGGTTTCAAAAAAATGGTAATGCGAACCGACTTGAATCGGGCGGTCGCCTGTATTGACTACTTCTAATTTGACGGTTTTGCGACCCACATTCGCTTGTATATCACCGTCTGCTAATTGGTATTCTCCGGGGATCATTTTTTATTCCTTATTTGTTTACTTTCTCCCCTTGAGAGAGAGGCAGCAGAAAATTGCGTCAGACAATTTTTTGCAGAGAGAGGGGGAATTTGCAAAATATTGCGATTTTACACCGCTTTCCCCTCTCCCTGATTTTTCATCTATACGAAGAAAAATCTGTCCCTCTCCCACAAGGGGTGAGGGTTTATTTTTATCTAATAGGGTTATGTACGGTCACCAATTTGGTACCGTCCGGAAACGTCGCTTCGATTTGTACTTCGTGCACCATTTCCGCAATCCCTTCCATCACCTCCTCAACCGTCAGCAATGTTGCGCCGTATTGCATCACTTCCGCCACCGACATACCGTCACGTGCCGCTTCTTGTAAATGGCTGGCGATATAAGCGATTGCCTCCGGATAATTCAATTTTACACCTCGAGCTTTACGTTTTGCCGCCAGCTCACCGGCAAGAAATAACATCAGTTTTTCTTGTTCTCTTGAAGTTAAATGCATTTTGTACCTTCTTTTTGTTTGTGTTTGTAAAATTTTTCTGAAAATAGACCGCTTGCTTATGACCGTTTTGACTAAGGATTCAGCAATCTGACTAATTTGTTTTTATCGAAAGCGGCTTTATCCAGCTTGGATTTAACCGCCAATAATAACCAACTGGCGACAATAAAACCGATGGTATAACTCGGTATGCCTAAACTTGAAATACTAAATTGGATTAAAACCGCTAACAGCGATCCTAAAATAATATAAACAAAGTTACGGAAACGATCGCCGGCAAAAGCGCAAGCGACGAGAATCGGAGAGAAACCGTAAATACCGTTTGCGAGTTGGTTCGGTTGAACGGTTAATAACTGGTTGGCAAAGGAAGTGCCGATGGTTGCGGCGGCTAAACCGTACATGGCAGCCATCGGAGAATTAATCGAGATGGCAAGGAAAAGTAAAATACCGGTAATAATACTGGATCCGAAATTGACTTCCGCCCAAGCGTAAAACGGCTCGCCGATTGCCTGTAGCGTATTCGTATTATCCGCTAATGCGGGGGTGGTCTGAGAGAGATCAAAGAAATGATATTTAGCGATAGCCCAGCAAAAAATCCAGCAGGTAAATACGAAAGGGAAGGTAAATGCGATTTTATTCCGTTTGGTAAATTCCCGCATAATAAGGGTTGCCACGATGGAAGCAACGACGGCATTTAGCCAAATGAGCGGGTTACTTGCATCAATTAAACCAAAAGTAAACATGACGCACATAAAAGCGAGGCTGGCGTTAAAACCGTATAATCCCTGTTCAATCTGCCGTTGAGGATATTTAAGCAAAGATGCCGTATATGTGCCGATTAATGCACCGAGAAAACACCCCACACCGAGCGTCCAATGACTAAAAAACATAGCGATGACGATCACCAAACCGGACAAACCGTTTTCTTGTAAAAAGATTTGCCCAACCCCGGTAAGGGTAGATTTAAGCAGCTTCATTTTTCATTCCCGTGTGTTTGCACCACTATCTTGTGGTTTATTTTGTTAAATAAAGCGTATCTGTTGCGAGCGTTCGACAAAACGCTTGATCATGCGAAGCAATTAACATCGGCAATTTTAATTGTTTGAGTAAAGCGGTTAATTTTTCGCAATTTTTTGCATCAAGCCCGTTTGTCGGCTCATCAAGTAATAACATTTTAGGTTGCATCGCCAATACGCCGGCTAATGCGGTAAAATTTTTTTCTCCGCCGGAGAGTAAATTGACCGGACGGTCTTTTAGGTGAGCAATACCGATTTGTTCCAACTGCGTAAGGGCGATATGATAGGCTTCCACCCTTGCGTAGCCTTGATTTAATACGCCGAACGCCACATCGTCCAATACCGTAGGGCCGAATAATTGATCTTCCGCATTTTGGAAACACAAGCCGATCGTTCCCCTAAACGGCGCAAAATCTTTTTCAATTTTACACCTTTTGCCGAATAAAGATATCTCTCCCGATTGAATCGGTACGAATCCCAATAAAGAAAGCAGTAATGTCGATTTACCTGCACCGATTTCACCTTGTAGAAATAAACACTGTTGAGCTTCGAGGGTAAAACTGAGGTTTTCGATAATAGGCTGTTGATTACGGCAAATCGTAAGATTGCGGACTGTCAGTATATTCATTTGTGTATTCTTATTCGCAAAGCTATTTTTCACCAAATTTAAATCCGCGAGCTTTTAAAGCGATTTCGGCTTTTTCCGCCCTTACCATCGCATGAATCAATAATAGCGATACCTTTTGGGCGATAATCATCAAGGTTCTCATATTGCATTTCGGCTGATAGCCTCTGGCGCGCATCGCCATATCCATTTTACCGTTCAGTTCGGATAATAATGCGATATAGCGTATCGTCAATACAAAGAGATGAATAAACTTGCTTGGTAACGGCAATTTACCGATTGCCTGTACTAAAACGGTATCCGTTATATTAAATAGCCCCAGCCACATGACCAAAACAATTAAATTCATACGTAAGCCGATTAATAACGCCAGCTCAAACCCTTTTTGATGCCATTCGATGCCGTTTGAACCTATATGCCAACTCAAAGTAAGCAATATCAGTAATGTGAAAAGATTAAACTTCAGCCAACGAAGACACAAGGTTTTCAGCGAATACTGCGCATAAAAATGCAACCCGATCAGCAAAATCGCCGTGCAAGCGGTCAGAATAAATAAAAAATTTACGGAATGCAGCGCACTAATCGCTAACCCTGCGATAAAGATATAAATTAAACGCCAATGTGGTTGCAATAATACCGTCATGACCAATTAATCGAAATGTAAGGCGGAAGGCATCATTTTGGTGAGCGTCAATACAACCCCCACGCTTACGATACTATCGACAACAAAAATAGGTAAATGAGAAACGATAAGCAAGCCGATCAAATCGGTATAAGCCTTACCGCCGTCGAACGCTAACACCAACGAAGCCAAAAATGCCGCCCCGCCGACTCCGATAGTTCCCACGCAAATACCCGTAAAGATCAGGTAATTGCGTGATAAATTCCGTTTCAGTGAATTGCGGAAAAGATAATGAACCAGTAATGCAGGTAATGCCATAATGCATAAATTTACGCCGAGTACGGAGAATCCGCCGAACGAAAACAACAAAACCTGCAATAAAAGCGCAATTAAAAAAGCGGGAAAGACCGTCCACCCAAGAAATAATCCCGCCATCCCATTGAGGATAAGGTGAACGCTTCCTATCCCGACCGGCACGTGAATCGTCCCCGCCACAAAAAATGCCGAGGCAAACAAAGCGGTTAATGATAAGCGGCGGTAATCTAACTTACGCAGACCGATTGCCACTCCCGCCAGTGCGATTACCGCACCGGTAATCAGGGTTGTGGAATGTAAAACACCTTCAGACAAATGCACTTACTGCTTTTCCCTTTTCGCTTTTAATAACGCAAAAAGACCGAATAAACCGAAGATATAACCGATTCCGCCTAAAATATCGTGTAAATAGATTTTATCTTTTAATTTATGTAAGTCTTCACGCAATAACTCGAATTCGGATCTCCCCATCGCACGTTTCGCGATATTATCCGCAACTCTCTCCGCTCTATGACCTTCAGGTCCGTCAATCACGACTTTAAACGGCCCGGTGGTCGTTACCGGAAGGACAAAATGCCCCGACAAATCGGTTTTACCCGAAACGATAGGTTGCTCCGGATTGCCCCCCATACCGAGCTGATAGGCTTCTACATAAGTTTCCGCCACGGGAGATTGATCGGAATAATATGCCCTGCCGGTAATTTCATCGCCGTCATATTGTGCAAAAAGATACAAATTATGCGCTATTGCTTGAAATGAAAACAGCGATAAAACGAGGACTAATAAATATCGAACGACTTTCATTATTTCACATCAAACGTCAGCATATATTCAATTGAACGTTCGGTATAATCCGGATGTTCAACCCCTTTTTCCTCAAATTCCGCCCAAACTTTATTAAATCCCGCAACAGGGGTAAATTGAGCGATACCTTGTGCATTCGTAAGCTCAAACGGCTTATCTTCACCGCTGCCGACTTTAATGCCGGAAACCGGTTTTCCTTTATGTAAGACTAAAACGGATAACGGCTTACCCGCCTCCGGTTTGGCTTGCGGTACTAATTCATAATCAAGATCATGTGATTTAGTCGCTTGTTCGTTCCAAGTTAAAATCGCTTTGCCGAGTTTAACCGGATTGAGGCTTAATACGGCGCTAGGCGCTTCTCTTTTTGTTTTCTCGACATATTTACCGCTAGGTAGCTTCGACCATACGCCGTTATCAAATTGGAGGAAAACGATAGGATAAACATCCGCTTTAAAATAAGCTTCGCCGTTTTGGAATTGGTAGGTTGCAGCTTCGAGAGAACCGTCGCTTTTAAGTAACTGAATGGATTTTAATTTATGTTCCGGATAACTTTCCGTGGTTTCATGCCCGAATTTTACCACATATTCATCTTTATTCTTTGTCGGCTCTAACCATACATTATGTGCTTGAACAAACGATGTCATCAAAAAACCGCTTAATAAGATTGTCATTTTTGCAAATCTCATTACACAATACTCCTTTTAAATTTTCTTAAAATATCGGCATTATTCTTGCCTTATTCAGTCTATAACAATTTTACTGAGCGTTCAAATAAATAGCCATAATGCTTTAAGGTTACTTCTTGCTCCGTTGTAAAAGATCGCTTTACGGTTGCATCATTTTTGAGAAAATGAATAATAACGAAAAAACGGATCAACTCGGACAATATGTTAAATAAACTGGACGCACTAAAATATTTCTGTACCGCCGCTCAAACGCTTAACTTTAGAGAAGCAGCCAATCAATTGGCGGTTTCTCCGCCGGTTATTAGCCGAGCCGTAAATGAGCTTGAATCGGAGCTAGGCGAACAATTGTTTAAACGTACGACGCGTAACATCACCCTAACCAATTTCGGCGAAGAGTTTTTATTACAGGCGGAACAATTACTGAGAGACAGTGAGAAATTATTCGGCTTAGGCAAGAAAAAACAAAACGATATGGCGGGCGTCGTGCGTATCACGCTACCGAAATTACGTGATCAGGAGGAAATTCTATTTGAGTTACTGCAAGCGCTGGAGCCCTATCCGGAATTAGTGATTGACTGGCGGGTTGATGCCGCGCGTTTAGATAACGTTAAACATCGAATCGATATCGGTATCCGAGCCGGTCATGACCCCGATCCTAATTTTATTATTCGTCCTTTAACCAAAATGCACGAGATTTTCGTTGCCTCCCCCGCTTTTATTCAGCGTTGGGGCATGCCGAAAAATCTGGACGATATGCAACGAAACTTCCCCATCAGCAGCTTATTAAACGCAAATACCGGGCGACCTTGGGAAATTTCTCTTAACGAGCATCAAGTGCTTGTTCCGCAAAAAATCGGTTTTATTACGACGGACTTATACTGCGAGCTTCAGGCGGCATTAGCCGGTAAAACCATTACGCATATCGGCAATACGGTGTGTAAGCCGTATCTCGAAAGCGGTCAGCTTATTCAACTTTTTCCCGAACAGCAGTCCGAATTATGGCAACTGTATTTATATCGCCCGTATCAAGCGGTAACATCGCCGAGAGTACTTAAAGTTTTTGATCTGCTGACCGAGATTATGCAACGTCGTTATAGCTAACAAGAAAAAAGCGGTCAAATTTTGCAAAAAAATTGCAATCTCTGACCGCCAAGGTGAACACTGTTCTCTTTAAACGGATTAAACGTTTGCCGGCTTAATCACAATTTTAGTAATTTGTAATTTATCGCCGTTTTGTTTGGTATCAATATTAAATTTTACGTTCCAACTTCCTTTGTTATCCCACATATCGCCCAAAATACGTGCGGTAACCAGTAATTCGCTATAACCCTTCGATTTGATTTTCGACTCGGTAATCGCGTAATATTTTAAACCGCCTTCTTGAATGTTTTTAATCCATTCTTGTTTGGTTAATGTATCCTGTTTAAGCGTGACTAATTTAAAATCGTCGGCTAAAAGATTTTGCAACGTTTCAAAATTCGGATTGACCAATGCGTTATTCAGTTCTTCATAAGCATGGATCACTTTTTCTTGTTGTTCCTGTTTTGCTTCCGCATTCGTAATAACCGGTAAACTTGCGGTAAAACTCAGGGCAATGCCCCAAAATAACGATAAAAAAATTCGTGTAAAAGTTAATTTCATTTGATTCCTCGAATATCTCTCTTCTCATTTCTTGAGTGATATTATAAGGTAATCATTATTAATGATAAGAGCACATTTCATTAATTAACTATTAACAAAAAAGAAATAATCTTTTGGTTAGTTTTGTGTACAAAGCAAGACAAAAGACTGTTTATCCGGAAAATGGCAAGCGGTCGTTTTTACAAAAAAATCGGTAAAAACAACCGCTTGCAGTTTAAAGAAGAGGATTAAAGCGGAAATAATAACGGCACAATCAAGACCGTGGCAAACATCACTAAAATCGTAAACGGTACGCCGACTTTGACGAAATCTATAAAGCGATAGCCCGCCGGTGCAATCACCATCGTATTTACCGGAGATGAAATCGGTGTCATAAATGCGGCGGAAGAAGCGATAGTAATCACCATCACCAACGCAATCGGCGAATAGCCCAACTGTCTTGCCACTTCAATTGCAATCGGCGCCATTAGAATCGCCGTCGCCGTATTCGAGATAAATAAGCCGACTATCGCAGTCAAAGCAAATAATCCGATTAAAATAAAAATATAAGAGGTTTCGGAACCGCCGGTAAGTCGAATAAATTCCTCTACCATCAACGCCACACCGCCGGTTTTTTGCATCGCGGTCGAAAACGGCATCATACCGACAATTAATAAAAGCGTTGGAAAATGAATCGAATCATAAGCGCTTTTCATATCAATACAGCGAAATTTACCGAGCAATAAACAGCAAATCAATGCGGCGATCACATTCGGCACGATACCCGAGATCATTAAAACGACCATCAATAATACCGAAAACAGTGCGTAAGGCGCTTGACTGGTGGACGGCGCAATCTGTTTGCCCTCTTTCGGCATACCGAGCAGAAATAAGTCTTTATTATATTTTTCCAACGCAACGATTTTTTGCCATACGCCCATTACCAACAGCACATCGCCCGCTTTAACCGGTTCTTTTAACAAATTATCTTGTAAAATCCGGTTTTCTCGTTTAATCCCAACTACGCTTAAACCGTAAGTCGGGCGGAAATTCAATTCCTGTACCTTTTTATCGATACTTTCCGTTTCCGGCATCACGACAAATTCCGCCATGCCGACCGATTTGGAATGTGTTGAGAAATATTCGCCTTTCAACTCTACCGGTTGTAAGTGACATTCTTCGCATAACATCGCAAAAATATCTTCGTCAATGCCGATATCCATCAACAAAATATCTTTTTCTTGCAATTGGTCGTTACCGAACGCCGCCATAATTTGCGAACGGAAATTTTTATATCGTTGAATCGCAATCACATTCATGCGATACAGCGAGCGCAGTTTCAGCTCGTCCATGGTTTTACCGATAAACGGCGAACCTTCTTGCAAGATCACCATTTTGGCTCGTCCGTGCAGCTGATATTGCTCAATTAAGTGCGACATACTGTTATCGTCTTTGGCGAGCGTCGGTATATCGCCGTTATCCAACCAACGGCGAGCGACCAACATATATAAAATACCGAGCACAAGTACCGTCATACCTATCGGGGTAAAACTAAAAAAGCCGAATCCTTGATAGCCGGCTTTAATCAGTTCCGAATGCGTCACAAGGTTTGGTGCGGTCGCAATTAAGGTCATCATACCGCTGATTAAACCGGCAATACTGAGCGGCATCATCATACGGCGAGGCGAAATATTCATTTCGGCACAAATCGCCAACGCAACCGGTATAAAAATCGCCACAATTCCGGTCGAACTCATAAATGCGCCCAACAATCCGATCGACAGCATCATCAACACCAATACTTTGGTTTCGCTTGAACCCGCCGCCCGCATTAGCCAATCGCTGATTTGATACGCCACACCGGTACGGGCAAGCGCCTCGCCCACCACATATAACAGAGCTAATAAAACAATGTTCGGATCGCTTAAGCCCGCAAAGATTTCTTGCGTCGTTAAAATGCCGCTGATGCTAAAGGCAAGCATTACCAGCAATGCGATAATATCCATCCGTAATTTGTTTTGGATAAATAGCACAACGGCAACGATAAGAATCGCCAACACCCAAAATAGCGGATGTTGTAAAAAAGAAGGTAAATAATTAAGAAGAGTCTGCATTCAATTCTCCTTATCCGGTAGGCTTTGTTATTATACCTTTTATATTATAAAAAAAGCCCTTTATAAAGGGCTTTCTACATTTAACTTCTCGTTAATTTCAGTAATGGCAAGAATCAAACTGGATCGCATCACACGTTCCAAACGAATTTGTTGCATTTGATATAACATTGAATCTTTATTTTCTACCGACGAAGCAAATTTCAACAGATCCGCAACCGGGCTGAGATCAATGTGATGAAGATCTTTGGCGAATTGTACGATTGCCGGATGGGAAAACGGTAATTCCTCCACCTCATCGCTTAATTGCTGTTTCACTTCGATAAAAAGCGAAATATCTTCAAAAACGGCGGCGGAAATCACCCCCAAACCCAATAATAACTTTAGACGAACAGTCAATTCCGCAAGCGGTCCTTGATGTTCAAACAAGGAATCGACCACCGACTTTAAAGCAAAGTCGGTTTTACGAAATACTCTTTGAATAAGCCGTTCAATATTTTGCGCAAACTGATTCACTGAAAGTGCAAAGAACCCTCGTAAAGAGGGAACTTCGCTTAATTGTTCGATAAAATTATCTGAATATGGCATTAGTTATATAACGCAACAACTTGATCAATCACCTCTTGGTTTGTTAAACCGGTATATTTCTCAACTGCCGCAGCTACTCCGTTATCTGCAATAAATTGTGCTAATTCGACCGCTTGCGGGTCTTCTTCATTACGATATTGTAGAGCCATTACCACGCCATTGACGAGGTTTTTATGCGGTAAACCGTATTCCAACGTGCCTAAAAGCGGTTTAATTAAACGATCGTTCGGGCTAAGTTTACGAATCGGCTCACGACCGACACGGTTTACATCATCGTTTAAGTACGGGTTCGCAAAACGTTTTAAGATTTTTTCGATATAAGCGGCGTGCGCTTGCGGGTCAAAATTATAACGTTTAATTAATACCGCACCGCTTTCTTCCATGGTCGCTTTTACCGCCGCTTTCACGCTGTCGATAGCGATCGCTTCTTTAATCCATTTCACGCCGGCTTGTTTACCTAAATAAGCAGAAATTAAATGACCGGTATTTAACGTAAATAATTTACGCTCAACAAATGCCATTAAATTATCGGTTAATTCCATACCTTTAATATCCGGAATTTGACCTTTGAATTGGGTTTTATCTACAATCCATTCGCTAAACTCTTCCACCGTTACTTCTAACGGATCCGCTTCGTTTAATTCCGCTGGCGGTACGATTCTATCTACCGCAGAATCGACAAAACCGACAAACTTTTCAATTTCCGCTTGTTGAGAAGCGGTTAAATTTTCAAAGATTTTTGCTTTAAAGAAGCTTGTACCACGCACCATATTCTCACAAGCAATAATATTTAACGGCTGGGTGTTACCCGCTTCTAAACGAGCTGCTAACGCTTTGGCAAACAACGGCGCAATAAAACCTAATACATTCGGACCAACCGCCGTAGTAATCAGTTCAACGCTTTTCACTTGTTCGATTACTGCCTCTTCATCTTTTGAGTTGATCGCCGCAATATTTTTCACCACTTCGACACGGCTCGCATCGCCTACGATTTTTACGCCGTATTGTTTATTTTGGTTAATTTGATCAATCTGCGTTTGATTGATGTCGGCAAAGGTGACGAAAACACCCGAGTCCGCCAATAATTTACCGATAAAGCCACGACCGATATTACCTGCACCAAAATGTAATGCGTTCATTCTATGTTCCTCTTTAATTTGTAAAATATTTGAAAAATTTGACCGCCTGCAAGCGAAAATCCCCCACTTTCGTGGGGGAAGTTAAATTATTCGCCTTTTAATAAGCGTAATACTTTTTGCGGATCATCGGTTAATGTGAGAATTTCCATCGTTTTCTCATCATCTAACGCATTAGTGATCGCACTTACCACTTGGATATGCTCATTATTGCGTGCCGCAATACCGATCACTAATTTCGCCACACCGTCTTCTTCATCCGTAAAGCGAACACCCTCACGATATTGGCAGAACACGATACCGGTTTTTAATACTTTATCTTTTGCCGCAATCGTACCGTGCGGAACCGCAATCCCTTCGCCTAAGTAAGTGGAAACTTGTTGCTCACGCTCAAACATCGCAGGGATATAATCCTCTTCCGCAAAGCCTAATTTAACTAATTGCTCGCCGGCAAATTGAATCGCTTCTTCTTTGGTACGAGCGGTTAAATTTAAGAAAATTTGTGCTTCGGTAACGTTTAAACCGGTACTTGCCGTTTCCGCTTGCGGAGCAGTTTCTACTTGTGTCGTTTTTTCCACCGGAGCGGTATTGGTATTAAGTTTTGCTACTAGACTGTCATAGAATGCGCCGTCTAAGAAGTTATTTAAGGACAAATGTTGTGCGCTCGGTACTTGTTTTTGCGCACGAGCGGTTAAGTCTTTATGTGTTACCACTAATTGAGAATCTTGCGGTAAATCGTTGATCGCAATATTTTGCACTTCAATATTCAAACCTGCCGCTTGTACTTTTTTACGTAACATACTTGCACCCATTGCACTTGAGCCCATACCGGCATCACAAGATACATAGATTTTACGTATATTACTAAAATCGCCTGCTACCGAAGCTACACCGCCTTTGCTTTGTGCTTTCATCGCCGCCATTTCCGCTTGCGCACTTTCTAACGCATCTTCTTCAGAACCGTCATCTTTTTGCATTTTAAGTAACACAGAAGCAATGACAAAAGTTACCGCACAAGAAAGAATCACTGAAGCGACTACCGCTAAATGCGCACCTGCCGGTGTCATTGCCAATACCGCAATGATTGAACCCGGAGAAGCCGGAGAAACTAAACCGCCGCCTAATAATGTATTGGTTAATACGCCTGTCGCACCGCCTGCGATTACCGCAAGGATTAAACGAGGATTCATTAATACATACGGGAAGTAAATTTCGTGAATACCGCCGAAGAAGTGAATGATTGATGCGGAACTTGCGGTATTTTTCGCAGAACCTTTACCGAATAACATATAAGCAATCAAAATCCCTAAACCCGGACCCGGATTCGCTTCAATTAAGAAGAAGATAGATTTACCTAACTCCGAAGATTCTTGAATACCAAGCGGTGAGAAGATACCGTGGTTAATCGCATTGTTTAAGAATAATATTTTCGCCGGTTCAACAATGATTGAAGTTAAAGCTAAAAGATTTGCATCAACCAACGCTTTAACGCCCGCCGCTAATAAATCTGAAATTGAAGTTACCACACCACCGATCACGCTGAATGACAGTAACGCTAATAACATACCGATAATACCGGCAGAGAAGTTGTTCACTAACATCTCAAAGCCGCTTTTCACTTTACCTTCGATTGCTTTATCGAATGTTTTGATTGCCCAACCGCCAAGAGGACCGACAATCATCGCACCCAAGAACATCGGAATTTCAGAACCGACAATGATACCCATAGTGGTAATCGCACCGACCACCGCACCACGTTCGCCGCCGGCTAAACGACCGCCGCTATAACCGATTAAAAGCGGTAATAGATAGCTGATCATCGGGCCGACAAGTTTTGCAAAGCTTTCGTTCGGTAACCAACCGGTCGGAATAAATAATGCGGTAATAAAACCCCAAGCGATGAATGCTCCGATATTCGGCATCACCATATTTGATAAGAAACGCCCAAAACTTTGGACTTTCACTTTTAAATTAGACATAACTGCTCCTAGAACAACAGTGTGTGAATTAAATAAATAAGATTGAATAATCTGGCGCATAAATTAGCACCGGAAAGCAAAGTCTCAAAAATATTTATTTAAAAAATGTGAAGACGATCACATTAATTTTTTAGTTAAAATTTTATAATTGTGACATATATCACATTTATAAAAACAACTATCTAAAAATTGTGATATAGATCACATTTTCTCCGCAAGCGGTTAAATTTCTGTATTTTTTAGCAAAAGCCATAAACAAAAAAGCCTCCGAATTCTCGGAGGCTTTAGATATGAAAGAAATGATTACTCTACGGTTACCGCTTTCGCTAAGTTACGAGGCTGATCCACATCGGTACCTTTAATTAAAGCGATGTGATATGAAAGTAATTGTAACGGCACGGTATAGAAAATCGGTGCGGTTACTTCATCAACTTTAGGCATTAAAATCGTTTTAAAACCTTCCGCTTCGGCAAAACCGGCATCATGATCCGCAAATACGTATAACTGACCACCGCGCGCACGTACTTCTTCAATATTTGATTTCACTTTTTCAAGTAAATCGTTTTCCGGTGCAACGACTACAACCGGCATTTCGCTATCGATTAACGCTAACGGACCGTGTTTTAATTCGCCCGCCGCATAGGCTTCCGCGTGAATGTATGAAATTTCTTTTAATTTCAATGCGGATTCCATTGCAATCGGATAGTATTCGCCGCGACCTAAGAATAAAGTATGGTGTTTATCCGCAAAATCTTCCGATAATTTTTCGATTTGTTTATCGAACACTAACGCACTTTCGATCTGTGCCGGTAAGCGTTGTAACGATTGAATAATGTGATGTTCTTGCTCTTCGGATACCGTGCCTTTTAAGCGACCGATCGCCACATTTAACAACAACATACAAGTTAATTGCGTTGTAAATGCTTTTGTAGATGCCACACCGATTTCTACGCCAGCTTTGGTCATAAAGGCAAAATCAGACTCACGTACAAGTGAAGAACTTGCCACATTACAAATCGTCATTGCAGACATATAACCAGATTCTTTCGCTAAGCGTAATGCCGCTAAGGTATCCGCCGTTTCACCTGATTGTGAAAGGGTTAATAATAAGCTATTCGGGCGAGTTACGAATTTACGATAACGTAATTCAGATGCGATTTCAACGTCACAGCTCACACCTGCGATTGCTTCGAACCAGTAGCGAGCAACCATACCCGCATTATAAGAAGTACCGCAAGCAACAATTTGAACATGTTCTACTTTCGCTAAAATTTCCGCCGCATTCGGACCAATCGCATCAATTTTCACTTTACCGTTTTCGATACGACCGTCTAAGGTATTAATAATCGCAACCGGTTGTTCGAAAATTTCTTTTTGCATATAGTGACGGTATTGACCTTTGTCCGCCGCATCCGCTTCAAAATTACCTTCGTGAATTTCACGTTCGACTTTTTGACCGTCACGCGTATAAATATCAACGGTTTCACGGGTAATTTCCGCTACATCGCCTTCTTCAAGGTAAGCGAAACGGCGTGTTACGCTTAACAATGCTAACGGGTCTGACGCTAAGAAGTTCTCACCGATACCGTAACCGATCACTAACGGAGAACCTGAACGAGCAACGATTAAATGCTCCGGTTCATCTTGATTCATTACTACCGTACCGTATGCACCACGAAGCTGAACCACGGTTTTTTGTACCGCTTCTAATAAAGATTTAGCCGAGCGTAATTCCCATTCAACCAAGTGAGCAATCACTTCGGTATCCGTTTGCGATTGGAATACATAACCGCGTTCTTGAAGTACGACTTTTAATTCTTCATAGTTTTCAATAATACCGTTATGTACCACAGCGATTTTACCGCTGCGATGCGGGTGAGCATTGGTTTCCGAAGGCTCACCGTGAGTCGCCCAACGCGTATGTGCAATACCTGTACCGCCTAAAAGCGGTTTTACCGCTAAAGCGTCGTCAAGTTCTTTTACTTTACCGACACGACGTACGATTTGCATATCGTGTTCGTTATTTAACACCGCAACACCGGCAGAGTCATAACCACGATATTCCAAACGATGTAAACCGTCCACTAAGATTTTTGCTACATCACGTTGCGCTACTGCACCTACAATTCCGCACATATTTTTTGTTCCTATATTAAGATTAAATTAAAAACCGTTATAACTGATTGAGTATAAGAATGCGTGACAAGCGGTTATTTTTTCAGAAAAATTTACCCTGTTTTGCATACTCATTATGTTTTACTATTGGGCAATAATGACTTGAACGCCATGCTTTTCAATCGCCGCTTTTACTTCTTCGGTAATTTCCGAGTCCGTAATTAATTTATGGATTGCAGCCCATTCCAACTCTAAATTCGGCATTTTTCTTCCGAATTTTTGTGATTCGATCAATACAATCACTTCACGAGAAACTTTCGCCATCACTTGGCTTAAGCCGACCAACTCATTAAAAGTCGTCGTTCCCCGTTCTAAATCCAAACTATCCGCCCCGATAAACAATTGGTCAAAATCGTACGAGCATAACACTTGCTCGGCGACTTTTCCTTGAAACGAATCGGAACGGCTATCCCAAGTACCACCGGTCATCAATACGGTAGGTTCATTGTCTAATAAAGTCAGCTCGGTCGCTAAAGACAGAGAATTGGTCATCACCACTAAACCGGTTTGGTAAAGCATTTTGACCATTGCCCCCGTCGTACTGCCGCTATCGATAATAATTCGATTATGATCACGAATTTGTTTTACCGCCTCATTAGCAATCGCTAACTTTTGTTTCGAAAGTTTCTCGTTCGAATCATCTATCATTTCCGACGGAATTTTTACCGCTCCGCCATAACGACGCAATAAGAAACCGCTTTCTTCTAAAGCGGTTAAATCCTTACGAATAGTGACTTCCGAGGTTTCAAAAAAATGAGCTAACGTATCTACGCTAACTTCACCTTCCTCTTGAACCATCTTTACGATTAAATGGCGGCGTTGTTGTGTGTTTCTCTTTGACATTCTATTTCCGCAAAAAGTTTCGCACCAAACTCAAAAAATTTCGTTTCAAAACTTTTTTATTATATTTAGTCTAATTTATTTATGCAATAAATTTAATAAAAAGAAAAGCCACTTAACTAAGTGGCTTCGTATCAAAATTATTTAACTTGGCTACCGATTAAGCCGCCAAGCGCCGCTCCGCCAAGCGTTGCGCCGGTAGATTCGCCAATCATATGCCCTGCAACACCGCCTACCGCTGCACCGATAGCCGTATTTCGTTGAGTTTTGTTTAATGAATGACAAGCACTTAGAGATAAAGCAAGAGATAAAATAGCGGTTAATTTGAATACTAGTTTCATTGAGAAATCCTCATAAATTAATTTTCCTAAACGATAAATTACACAAGGTAATTTATGTGCACTCAGACGTTATAAGACGATAAAAGTTCATTAATTATTTAACTCCGACTATTCTCAAGATCATAATCGAATATATTGCCATATACCCGTTTCATCTCTTGCTCAAAATGACGGATACGAAAACGTTGCTCGATTAAACGTAAACCGTTTTCAATTTTTGGATTCATTTTTTCATTTACGAAATCGTCGATCGCTTGGCAAACTTTTTGAGCAAACAACGTATATTCGCCTTCACCTATCCAATCGCCTACCGAATCATCAATAACTTCATTGTTATATATATCGGTATATCCGGAAAAGCCGATTACATGACATCCCGAAGCCATTGCCTCCAATGCCATTAACCCTAAAGATTCTCGTTCCGCAAACGAGATAAAAATAGCGGCTTCAGACATCACTTTAGCCACTTCTTCTCGAGTTAAGCCTTGAATATTAACAAAATTTACACTGTGTTTATGGGAATAAAGCGATAAGAAATAAAACTTGAAAATATCAAATTCCGCCGAACGTTTACGCCTCGAAAATGCAATTTGAATGACTTCTCGTTGCTTTTCCGCAGGTTTAAAATAATCGGGGATATAAGGATGAATAATATCGATTGGTTTTGTTACGCCGATTTCTTGTAACTTATACTTCGTATAGCTACTAGGTACAATAATCCGTTCCAAACGATGCTCATTAATATGTTGAGCGGAAAGAAACCCATATCCGGTATAAAACGGATTTTGATTATGCATAATCATTCTTGGAAACACAGTCATTTTACTCGCTAGATCGTAAAGGACTTGCATTACTTCCGGCACAATGAAAATATCTTGCGAAGAAAATTCAATTTCCTCATTAAGAATTACGACCGGAAGAGAACCGAAGCTATTTACAATTTCCTCGGATTGGTTTCCCGCCAATAAAATACTGGCGTTAATGCCTAACTTTCTTAATGTTCTAACATGATCCAGATTGACAAAATCGCCGCCGGTGCAAGGTCTATTAACAAAACAGAAGCAAACGTTTAAATCTATATTATTTTCCATAACATAACCTTAAGAGCCTCTAAAATATAAAAAATTTATTATTATGAGTTAATTTTCTTTTAGGAACGCATTTAATTTTTCTAAAAATACTTGTCCCATCGGTCTAGGATCCCCGGTAAACAATGTGTTCAATCCGTTATTTTCAATAATATATCGACGCAACTCTAAACGCTCCTGATGATTTTCCGCCAAGCGAACCGCCCGTTCAACATATTCATCTACCGTATTTGCTATCAGCCACTCGGGTAAGCCTAAACGTTTAAACAGCCCTTCATCAATATGCTCGTGAACTTCGGCTCCTGTCTTACACACACCAACTAAGCCTAAAGTGACCATATCGATAATTCCGTTCGTATTCCCGAATGGGAACGGGTTTACCATCATATCGCAATTATGCAAAATACGGAGATATTGATGATAAGGAGAATGAGGGTGTGCAGTGGCCGAATCACCTAAATAAGATTTAATAAAGCGTTCTACATACGGGTGAGTAATACCGTTTGATTGCCCCAATGCAAAATGGAAATGCACTTTCACTTTGGCACGATCACGAATCGCTTTTAACGCTTCTAAGAAATACGGATTTAGCTTCATCGTGGTTGAAGCTATACCGATATTTACCACTTCCGGATTTTCACGTAATAAATAGTCCACTTTTTCAGGCGCTAATGCTGACGGGACGTAAGGCAGCGCATCTTTTGGTAAACGTAATAACGTTTCGCTAAAGCACTCTTCCGAGCCGACATAATCGTCTTCCACAATCACATATTCAATGAAGTCCGAATGTGTTGTTGCCGGATGCCCCAATGCGATCGCTTGTATCGGAGTAAGGCGCGTATTACTTGCGAAAATCGTCGTCATATCCATACCGATACTCGGCATATAAAATATTGCGGCACCGTTGCTCTCACAAACTGAGCGGATAAATTCTAACTTCTGCTTCATATTATCGCCGGCAACCAAGTGGAACTCATCAAAAACCTCTTGACCCGCTTGATCAACCGACGGACTACCTAAACCGATTAAATAGAAATGTTCACGTGCCGCAATCATAGATGTGGAATGCGTACGGTAAATAGAATGGGCCGAATGGAAATGTTCCAGTAATACGACCATAACCGGTTTATTATTACGGTAACCGATATGAGCGACATCTCGATCTTTCCAACCGTATTCACTTTCGATATGGCGACGAATAACATGATTTAACGCCCTTTTCACATCATGTTTATTTACTGACGTATCATAACTACAATGCATATATACGTCATGCGAAATGGCACTAGGAATATTATTCAGGTTTTTAAGTTGATCCAAATGTCGTGGAAACCATTGCAAAATGGTCGCTCGTTTATTAAACGCAGTTGATGTACCGATAAAACGAGGCGATTGCAAAGCAAAACATAAAGAAGCGCATAATTCAGGTGAAATATTCCACATTACATCCAGATTCAAATTTACGTTAGATTCCGGTAAATACAGGATACAGAATTTAATTAATGACGATTTTGAAGAATCTAAATGAATCTCTAAACTATTCTTACGATTCGGCTCTCTGTTATATGTTTGTAATATATGATCCGCATTCACAAACGGTGAACTGGCAAAGATTAACGCTAACCAACGTTGATAAACCAGAAATCTCTGAACGCCTAAATCAGAGATTTCTAAAATCGGATCGGAAAAAAGCGTAGTAATCGCCGTTGCCATACGCGTACAAAAATAAACTATTTTTTCTTGTTCTAAATCCTGAAGCTGCGCCGGATATTCAAACTCAATCTCCTGAATACCACCAAAGTTACTGTCTAACTGACCCAAAATTAAAAGTAATTCGGAGCAAGCTTTTTCATAATCTTTAGCCGCAACCGCCGCTTCAAAATTAGCTACATTCGGTTTATTTTCGTTTTCCATACATTATCCTTACAATTAACAAGTTCCCCAAAGGTCATATTCGTCTGCGTTGGTAATGCTTACCGAAATCACTTGACCGACTTTCACTTCTTGCTCGGAAAGGTTATCGACATAGACTACGCCGTCAATTTCCGGCGCATCCGCCATTGAACGACCGATAATACCTTCTTCGTCAATTTCATCAATAATGACTGCAAGCGTTTTACCCACTTTTTGTTGTAAACGGGCAGCGGAAATACGTTGTTGAACTTGCATAAAGCGATGGAAGCGTTCTTCTTTCACGTCTTCCGGCACTTGATCCGCCATTTCGGTTGCAACCGCCCCTTCTACTGGGCTAAATTTGAAGCAGCCGACGCGATCTAACTGGGCTTCTTCCAAGAAATCCAATAACATTTGGAAATCTTCTTCCGTTTCTCCCGGGAAGCCGACAATAAAGGTTGAACGTAAGGTTAATTCCGGACAAATCTCACGCCATTTTTTTATACGTTCCAAAGTACGATCTATAGCGCCGGGGCGTTTCATCGCTTTCAGCACTTTCGGGCTGGCGTGCTGTAACGGAATATCCAAATACGGCAGAATTTTACCTTGCGCCATAAGCGGAATTAAGTCGTCCACGTGCGGATACGGATAGACATAATGTAGGCGAACCCAAATACCTAGCGAGCCTAACTGCTCACATAAAGTGATAAGATTATTTTTAATCGGCGCACCGTTCCAGAAAACCGTTTTATTTTGATTTTCTTTTGACTGATCCAGCGCATAAGCGGAAGTATCTTGAGAAACGATGAGTAACTCTTTTACGCCCGAATCGGCAAGGCGTTTTGCTTCATCTAACACTTGCACAATCGGACGGCTATCTAAATCGCCGCGCATTGACGGAATAATACAGAAGGTACAACGATGGTCGCAACCTTCCGAAATTTTTAAATAGGCGTAATGTTTAGGAGTAAGTTTAACCCCTTGCGCCGGCACAAGACTGGTATAAATATTACCTTCCGGACGCGGTACGTATTTATGTACGTGTTTCATTACCGCTTCATAACTGTGAGGGCCGGTAATCTCCAAAACTTTCGGATGTACTTCACGAATTTGGTTTTCTTTCGCCCCTAAACAGCCGGTTACAATCACTTTACCGTTTTCTTCCAATGCTTCGCCGATCGCTTCTAACGACTCCTGCACCGCACTATCAATAAAGCCGCAGGTATTTACAATGACTAAATCCGCATTTTCATAACTTGGAATGATGTTATAACCGTCTGTACGTAATTCAGTCAGAATACGTTCCGAATCGACTAAATTCTTCGGACAGCCAAGACTAATAAAGCCAATATTAGGTGTAGTACTCATAAATTTCTCAAAAATATCATTAGGTAATCAAATAAAAAAAAGACCTACTGAGAATCAGTAGGCAAAGTGTGAATATTGTACAGAACTTGCTGTAAAATAGCGATAACAAGCGGTTATATTTTAGCGATTCTTTGCAAATTTTTAGCTAAATCGAACCGCTTGCTCCGTAAGAATTAAGCGAAGTTATTTAACATTGCGACCACGATCTCCGAAGAGTTCTTTGCCGCTAACGGTAAAAATTCATCAAAAGAAAGATGTGATTCTTTATCCGCTACATCCGAGATGGCTCTGACCACCACAAAAGGTACGTTAAACGCGTGACAAACCTGTGCAATAGCTGCCGCTTCCATTTCTACTGCGGCAACACTCGGGAAATCTTGGCGAATTATTGCGATTTTCTCCGCTCCGTTTACAAAAACATCACCACTACAAATTAAACCGGACACCGCATTAAAACCCGCCGTTTGCGTTTCTTTTAATGCAACGGAAACTAACTGTTCGTTCGGCAGAAAGGCGGCGGGATTAGCCGGTAATTGCCCTTTATCATAACCGAACGCCGTTACATCCGCATCGTGGTGGCGTACTTCCGTAGAAATCACTATATCGCCGACATTTAAATTCGCATCCAAGCCTCCGGCCGAACCGGTATTAATAATCATATCCGGTTTGGTTAATTCCAATAACAATGCGGTACCCACCGCCGCCGCAACTTTGCCGATACCTGATTGTAATAACGCTACTTGCGTATTATTAATTTTACCGTCATAAATTTTACAACCCGCAATTTCTATTACTTTAGCTTCAACCATTAAATTACGCAGAATTTCCACTTCTTGTGCCATTGCGCCGATAATACCAATTTTTAATCTCATTATTTTGTTTCCTCTTTTTGTTCTTGTTGTAGTTTATTGACTAAAAAATCTAATACGCCGTAAGTATAGTCGTCATTGTATAAAGTATTTTGTAATAGAATATACTTCCCGTTCAATACGGCAATCGGTACGTACGGCGGTTTATATTTGTTAAATAACGTTTTCGCTTGTTTCATCCGATTTTTCACCTCATCCGAATGAAATAAACGATTAAACGCTTGCGCATCAATGCCTTTTGAAGTTAGCCACTGTACAATGGCATCATTGCTTTTAACCAAACTCATTGACTCTTTACGACCGACACTGTCAAATAAGTACAGATCGCTTAAATCCTCCCGACCAAACTGCATAAACGTCGCGTGCATTTGTCCGGTAAAAATGTCATTTCCGTCATACACCGGCGAACGTTGCAATATTACTTGATCCGAGTGCAAACGCGCATACCGCTTTAAATAATCGTCCGCATTCAAACAAATATTGCAATCATATTTAAAAAAGTATTGGATCAGTACGCGCCCGTCCGGAAGTTCAATATCTATCGGTTTTTTATACGAATAATAGCCTTTACCATCCTTAAACAGCGATTCGTTTTTTACATTTTTTGGTATTTTTTCGACCGCTTGCGGTAAAGTCGCGGCAACATTACACGTTATGACCAATGCAAATATGAATGTCACCCATTTTATCAATTTCTCACATAACATCTTGTCGATCACCTTAAACAAAAACTATGAGTGATTAGAATACGAACTAAACTATAAGTTCATAGCCTAATAATGAGGTGGCGGAGTTTCCTCCGATTGAGAAGCAATATTACTGGCTTGCGCACCTTTTAGCTTTTCCGCAAAATGCCGCATTTGCGTTTGTAATTTATCTAACGAAAGTTGATGATGAATTAACGCTTGGTTTAATTCTTCAATCGTAATTTCTTGAAAAGCAACTTTCGTTTCCAATTCCGCAATGCGATTTAATAGGTCATTCTCTGTAGTCATTTGAAATAAAAAGGTTGTATAAAATAGAAATACACTTTACCCTATCCACCATTCTTTTAACAAATTATTTTATTTATATAAGGAAAATCTATGTTAAAAAATAAACTTTCTGTTCTTGCAATCGTAGCCGGTACGTTCGTTTCAGCTCAAACTGCATTTGCAGCGGAACAAAAAGCGGATCAAAAATTCATTGACGATTCATCATATGCAGTCGGCGTATTGATGGGTAAAAATATCGAAGGCGTTGTTGAATCACAAAAAGAAATTTTTTCTTATAACCAAGATAAAATCTTGGCGGGTGTCCAAGATACCATCAAAAAAACCGGTAAATTAACCGATGAAGATCTACAAAAACAATTAAAATCGCTTGATACTTATCTTGCAAGCCAAGAAAGCAAAATTGCGGCGGAGAAAAGCAAAGCAACCGTAGAAGCCGGTAATAAATTTCGTACCGACTACGAAAAACAAAGCGGCGTGAAAAAAACCGCTTCCGGTTTACTTTATAAAATTGAAAAAGCCGGCACGGGAGAATCGCCTAAAGCGGAAGATACCGTTAAAGTTCACTATAAAGGGACATTAATCGATGGTACGGTATTCGATAGCTCATATGATCGCGGCGAACCGATCGAATTCCAATTAAATCAATTAATTCCGGGCTGGATTGAAGCGATTCCAATGCTGAAAAAAGGCGGAAAAATGGAAATCGTCGTTCCACCTGAACTCGGCTACGGCGAACGTCAAGCAGGCAAAATTCCGGCAAGTTCAACCTTAAAATTTGAGATTGAATTGTTAGATTTTAAAGCGGCTGAAGCGAAAAAATAACCCTTGAATCCAAGCGGTCTAATTTGTAAAATTTTTTGCAAATTAGACCGCTTTCTTTTTTGAAGGCTTATTAAGCTATAACTAAAATTAACGGCGTAAGCCCTACATAATATGAAAAAATTCCAAACTTTTAGCGAAGAAGATCATGCTATTCTCGCTTCCTACTTTCCGATTGTGGACGGAATTGCCGCTCTTATCGGTGATCACTGTGAAATCGTTTTACACTCTTTAGAATTTCTTGAAAATTCAGCTATTTATATTGCGAACGGCCATAATACCGACCGAAAGATCGGGTCGCCTCTGACCGATAAAGCGTTAAAATCGTTACATCAAATGAAAACCGATAGCGTGTCAAAGCCCTATTTCACTCGTTCAAAAGGCGGTGTTTTAATGAAATCCGTGACGATTGCCATTCGAAACAGCAAGCAGCACGTTATCGGGTTTATCTGCATCAATATCAATTTGGATGTACAGGTATCGCAATTTCTCAGTACTTTTATTGCGCCGTTACAAGAAGATGAAGATACTTCGGTAAACTTTGCCAGTTCCGTTGAAGAATTGGTTATCCAAACGATTGAAAATACGATTGAAGAAACCATGGCGGATCGTAACGTCGCAAATAACAATAAAAATCGCCATATTGTCGTATCGTTATATGAGAAAGGCATTTTTGATATTAAAGATGCGATCAACCAAGTGGCGGATCGTCTTAATATTTCTCGTCACACCGTTTATCTTTATATCCGACAAATTAAACAGGATAACGAATAATGGATTACGTGCTTGCCGTCAAATCTCCCGTTTACGGGACTCAAGGGGCGTATTTAGCCTATCAGGTTGCAGAAGCCTTACTTGCATCCGAACATCATATTAAACAAGTATTTTTCTTTCAGGACGGCGTGAGCAACGCAAATGCGTTGGTGAACTCTGCAAGTGATGAAATAAATTTAGTTGAAAAATGGCAGGAACTTGCAAAATTACATGATTTACCTTTACATCTCTGCATTTCCGCCGCACAAAGACGGGGCGTGGTAGATAATCAAACAAGCAAAATTCAACAAAGTAACCTTGCTGACGGTTTTATCTTAGCAGGGCTTGGCGAATTTAGCCAAGCAGTATTAAAAGCAGACAGACTCTTAACTTTTTAATGATGAAAAAATATAAACTTGCCTTTGTCTTTACACAACCGCCTTTCGGAACGGCAACCAGCCGAGAAGGCTTAGACGCATTACTTGCAGCCAGTGCGTTTTGTGTGGAAGACGAAATTGCGATTTGTTTTTTAAATGACGGCGTATTTAATCTATTGGCTCAACAACAACCGAATAACATTTTACAGAAAGATCATATTTCGACTTTTAAATTAATTGAGCTGTATGATTTAACCGAATATTTTGTTTGTGAAGAGTCAATCAACCAAAGAGCATTAAGTAATGCCGAATGGATTTTACCTAACGCCAATATCATTCCTCAAACCGAATTGTTCGCAATTCTTGCACAATCTGAAAAGATACTGACTTTCTAACAAGGAATCCCTATGCTTTATACGTTATCTAAAGCGCAATATGACTTAAATGAATTACAGCAAATATTAGCGCAAATTACCGAAAATGATGCGCTTGTATTATGGCAAGACGGCGTCTTACTCGCGGTTAAATATCCGCAAATTTTTGCATCCATCAGCCATATATTTGTGCTAGCTAATGATCTGGAAGCAAGAGGATTAACTTTAGCAAATTATCAACCGATTTCTTTCCCCGATTTTATACAAGTAACCGAAAAATTTTATCCTCATATTGCATTCTAAATATCATCAACTAAATATTCCCAAATAAACAAAAAGAAACGGCTAGAATTTTACTTCTAGCCGTTTTTCTTTCTATCTTATTTCTCTACCATAATCTTCTTTAATATATTTAAACTATAAGCGGTCAAATTCCCTTGTTGTTTTACAAATACCCTAGTTGGGGCTGTTTGAATCAGCGAAAAGGAAAAAAGAAAGGAGAAGCTGAATAAAGATAAAAGTGAGGTTGAGACTGAGCTTGAGGATGAGAATAAGGCTGAGGATAAAACAACACTATTGTCTGTTGTAAAAAAGCCAAAACCCCGTAGTTATCGCCAACCACAGGGTTTCTTGCTTCGTTTTCGCTTTCGCGCTAAATTCAATCCGGCGATGCCCTACTCTCACATGGGGAAACCCCACACTACCATCGGCGTTACCGCGTTTTACTTCTGAGTTCGGAATGGAGTCAGGTAGAGCCACGGCACTATGGCTGTTAATCAAATTCTGTGCTTATTAACTTAACTCACTTAATTAAAATAAGCTAAGGTAATAAAACCCGACAATGCTCTACTCTCACATGGGGAAGCCCCACACTACCATCGACGTAACGGCTTTTCACTTCTGAGTTCGGGATGGATTCAGGTGGGACAACCGCACTATTGTCGTCGGGAAATTCGGTTTAAATTCGAAACAAGCCGTCACTGATTTTTTCGTTTAGTCTTTCTTTAATTTAGTTCTCTTTAGCTTTTCTCTTCGCTTTACGCCCAAAAACACTTGAGCGTTGTATAGTTAAGCCTCTCGGGCAATTAGTATGTGTTAGCTCAACGTATCACTACGCTTACACACCACACCTATCTACGTCGTAGTCTCCAACAACCCTTACAGTCTTATAGACTGGGAGAACTCATCTTGAGGCAAGTTTCGTGCTTAGATGCTTTCAGCACTTATCTCTTCCGCATGTAGCTACCCAGCAGTGCCTCTGGCGAGACAACTGGCACACCAGTGATGCGTCCACTCCGGTCCTCTCGTACTAGGAGCAGCCCCTCTCAATTCTCCAACGCCCACGGCAGATAGGGACCGAACTGTCTCACGACGTTCTAAACCCAGCTCGCGTACCACTTTAAATGGCGAACAGCCATACCCTTGGGACCTACTTCAGCCCCAGGATGTGATGAGCCGACATCGAGGTGCCAAACACCGCCGTCGATATGAACTCTTGGGCGGTATCAGCCTGTTATCCCCGGAGTACCTTTTATCCGTTGAGCGATGGCCCTTCCATTCAGAACCACCGGATCACTATGACCTGCTTTCGCACCTGCTCGACTTGTCCGTCTCGCAGTTAAGCTTGCTTATACCATTGCACTAACCTCACGATGTCCGACCGTGATTAGCAAACCTTCGTGCTCCTCCGTTACGCTTTGGGAGGAGACCGCCCCAGTCAAACTACCCACCAGACACTGTCCGAGTACCCGTTCCGGATACTTCGTTAGAACATCAAACGTTAAAGGGTGGTATTTCAAGGACGCCTCCAACAACACTGGCGTGTCATCTTCAAAGGCTCCCACCTATCCTACACATCAAAATTCAATGTTCAGTGTCAAGCTATAGTAAAGGTTCACGGGGTCTTTCCGTCTAGCCGCGGGTACACCGCATCTTCACGGCGATTTCAATTTCACTGAGTCTCGGGTGGAGACAGCCTGGCCATCATTATGCCATTCGTGCAGGTCGGAA
>NZ_UFRM01000001.1:1827500-2017500 GCF_900444945.1 Actinobacillus lignieresii
CAATTACATCTTGCTCGCTCTTTCCACTACTTCGTCAATAGAACCCGCCATATAGAACGCTTGTTCCGGAATATGGTCGAATTCGCCTTCTAAGATACCTTTGAAGCCACGGATTGTATCTTTTAACGATACATATTTCCCCGGAGAACCGGTAAATACTTCCGCAACGAAGAATGGTTGTGATAAGAAACGTTCGATCTTACGCGCACGAGCAACCACTAATTTATCGTCTTCAGATAACTCATCCATACCTAAAATAGCGATGATGTCTTTTAACTCTTTATAGCGTTGTAATGTGCCTTGTACACCACGAGCTACATTATAGTGTTCTTCACCGACGACTAATGGATCTAATTGACGAGAAGTTGAATCTAGTGGATCAACCGCAGGGTAAATACCAAGAGATGCGATATTACGACTTAATACAACCGTTGAGTCTAAGTGTGCGAAAGTTGTTGCCGGAGATGGGTCCGTTAAGTCATCCGCTGGAACGTAAACCGCTTGAACAGAAGTAATCGAACCTGTTTTGGTTGATGTAATACGTTCTTGTAATACACCCATTTCTTCCGCAAGTGTAGGTTGGTAACCTACCGCTGACGGTATACGACCTAATAATGCCGATACTTCCGTACCTGCAAGTGTATAACGGTAGATGTTATCTACGAAGAATAACACATCACGACCTTCATCACGGAATTTTTCCGCCATTGTTAAACCGGTTAATGCAACACGCAGACGGTTACCCGGCGGCTCGTTCATCTGACCGTAAACAAGTGATACTTTATCTAATACGTTAGAATCCGTCATTTCGTGATAGAAGTCATTACCTTCACGAGTACGCTCACCAACACCTGCGAATACCGAGTAACCGGAGTGTTCGATTGCGATATTACGGATTAATTCCATCATATTAACGGTTTTACCTACACCAGCACCACCGAATAAACCGACTTTACCACCTTTTGCAAACGGACAAATTAAGTCGATAACTTTGATACCGGTTTCAAGTAATTCCGTACTGTTTGATTGTTCTTCGTAGCTTGGTGCCGCACGGTGAATATCCCAACGAGCTTCTTCGCCGATAGGACCTTTTTCATCGATCGGCTCACCTAATACGTTCATAATACGACCTAGAGTCTTGGTACCGACCGGTACTTGAATCGGGTTACCCGTATTTTCAACTTTTAAGCCGCGTTTTAAACCGTCTGATGTACCTAATGCGATACAACGCACAAGTCCACCACCTAATTGTTGTTGAACCTCAAGGGTTAAACCCGATTCAACTTTTAAGGCATCATATACTTTTGGTACTGCATCTTGTGGGAATTCAACGTCGATTACCGCACCGATAATCTGTACAATTTTTCCTGTTGCCATTACCTGTTCTCCATTAAATTGCTGCGGCACCCGCAACAATTTCGTTTAATTCATTTGTAATGCTTGCTTGGCGAGCTTTGTTATACACTAATTGTAATTCATCGATTAATGTACCCGCATTATCTGTTGCGGCTTTCATCGCTACCATTCGAGCGGCTTGTTCAGAAGCTAGGTTATCTACAACTGCTTGGTATACCTGAGTTTCTAAATAACGAACAAGTAAACTATCCAATAAAACTTGTGGATTCGGTTCATAAATATAATCCCATGAACCTTTCGTATCTAATTCATCGTCATCTAGTTTAGGTAACGGAAGTAACTGTGCGATAACAGGTTTTTGTGACATCGTATTTTCAAAACGGTTGTAAGCGACGTAAACCGCATCCACTTCTCCGTTTCGGAACGCATTAATCATTTCATTAACTGCGCCCACGATACGTTCCATTTCCGGATTATCGCCTAATCCCGTTACTTGAGATCTCACGTTTAAGCCTAGATTTTGGTAAAAGCTTACGCCTTTCGACCCTACTAAACCAAGCTCAACACTAACGTCTTTATCTTTCCACGTTTTAAATTCATTCAAAGTCGCTTTGAATAAATTGATATTAAGGCCACCGCATAAACCGCGATCGGTCGAAACGACAAGATAGCCTACTTTTTTAATATCACGTTCAGTTAAAAACGGGTGCTTATAACCAATGCTTCCTTTCGCAATATGGCTAATCACCTTACGGATTGTTTCCGAATAAGGACGACTGGCAGCCATACGCTCTTGCGTTTTACGCATTTTAGAGGTAGCAACCATTTCCATTGCTTTGGTGATTTTTTGAGTATTTTTCACACTTGCAATTTTGGTTCTTATCTCTTTCGCACCTGCCATAATTTTTCTCCGCTAGTCGTGATTACCACGCACCGTTCTTTTTGAAATCTTCTACGATAGCTTTTAATTGATCCTTGATTGAATCGTTATAATCGCCAGATTTTGCCAAATTTTTCATAAAGTCGGTGTGATTACTATTTGCGTAAGCCAATAAAGCAGATTCGAATGAACCGATACGTTCAAGCTCTACATCATCTAAATAACCGAATTCAGCAGCAAAAAGAACTAATGCTTGTTCGCTTACCGGCATTGGAGCAAATTGTTTTTGTTTAAGTAATTCCGTCACTTTTTGACCGTGAGAAAGCTGTTTACGAGTCGCATCATCTAAATCGGAAGCAAATTGAGCAAACGCCGCTAATTCACGATACTGAGCTAATGCGGTACGGATACCGCCAGATAATTTCTTGATAGCTTTAGTTTGCGCCGCAGAACCTACACGAGATACGGAAATACCCGGGTTTACCGCAGGACGAATACCTGAGTTAAATAAACTTGACTCTAAGAAAATCTGACCGTCAGTAATAGAAATTACGTTTGTCGGAACGAAAGCCGATACGTCACCCGCTTGTGTCTCAATAATCGGTAATGCAGTTAATGAACCTGTTTGACCTTTTACCGCACCGTTAGTGAAACGCTCTACATAATCCGCACTTACACGTGCCGCACGCTCTAGTAAACGAGAGTGTAGGTAGAATACGTCACCCGGGAATGCTTCACGACCCGGCGGACGGCGTAATAATAATGAAATTTGACGATAAGCAACCGCTTGTTTAGATAAATCATCATAAACGATTAAAGCGTCTTCACCACGATCACGGAAATATTCGCCCATTGCACAACCAGAATACGGAGCAAGGTATTGTAATGCCGCGGATTCGGAAGCCGAAGCAACCACAACGATTGTATTTGCTAATGCGCCGTGTTCTTCTAATTTACGTACTACGTTCGCAATCGTAGATGCTTTTTGACCGATTGCTACATAGATACATTTAATACCCGAATCTTTCTGTGCAATAATTGCATCGATTGCTAATGCCGTTTTACCGGTTTGACGGTCACCGATGATTAACTCACGCTGACCACGACCGATTGGCACCATTGAGTCAACTGCTTTATAACCGGTTTGAACCGGTTGATCTACCGATTGACGGTCGATAACACCCGGCGCAATAACTTCTACCGGAGAGAAACCGTCGTTATCTATTTCACCTTTACCGTCAATAGGCTGACCTAACGTATTTACAACACGGCCTAATAAACCGCGACCTACCGGAACTTCTAAGATACGACCGGTACATTTAACCGACATACCTTCCGCTAAATCCGCATAAGGCCCCATTACTACCGCACCGACAGAATCACGTTCTAAGTTAAGTGCAATCGCATAACGATTACCCGGCAATTCGATCATCTCGCCTTGCATTACATCGGCAAGACCGTGGATACGAATGATACCGTCGCTTACCGAAACGATTGTCCCTGTGCTTTGAGCTTCGCTCACCACATCAAACTGGGCAATACGTTTTTTTATCAATTCACTAATTTCAGTTGAATTTAGTTGCATTTTTTATTCCTCTTACAAGCTCAACGCTGACGCTAAGCGATTTAACTGACCGCGGCTACTACCATCAATAACAACATCATCGTATTTAATAATTACGCCTGCAATCAGGCTGTTATCGATTTGGTTGGTTAAACGAACTTTTTGACCTAAGCGTTTTTCCATCGCTTTTGCGATTTTATCTTCTTGTGCTTGACTTAATTCGTTTGCCGAAACAATTGTTACATCTTTTACCGCTTCATGTTCCGCTCGTAATGATACGAAAGTATCAAAAACCATAGGCAACACAGCCAGACGTTTATTTTCAGCCATTACACGAATAAAATTTTGCCCATATTGATCAAGTTGGTCGCCGCAGATTTTGATAAAAGTTTCAGAAATCTGACCGCTTGCAAGGGAAGAATTAATATATTCCGCCACTTGTTCGTTTTCAGCAACGAATGCCGAAAACTGTAACATTTCTTGCCATTTGTCCAACTGACCTTGTTCTAAAGCAAAATCAAAAGCTGCTTTAGCGTAGGGGCGAGCTACTGTACTTAATTCTGACATCTGCCCCACCTTATTATAGTTCTGCAACTAGCTTATCAATAATGTCATTGTTCGCTGCTTGATCAACAGAACGACCAACAATTTTCTCCGCACCCACAACTGCCAATGCAGCCACTTTCTGACGAAGTTCTTCTTGAACACGTTTACGCTCGCTTTCCACTTCCGCATGACCTTGTTCAATAATTCGTTGGCGTTCAATTTCAGCTTCCGCTTGAACAGACTCTAAAATTTCATTACGACGTTTCGTTGCTAAATCAATAATTTTTTGTGCTTCTTCTTTCGCTTTAAGGATTTCTTGATCCGCAGCAGCTTTAGAATCCGCTTGTTCTTGTTTCGCTTTTTCAGCCGATGCCAAAGCGTTAGCAATATTTGCTTGACGCTCTTCGATCGCTTTAATCAGCGGCGGCCATACAAATTTCATACAAAACGCAACGAAAAGTGCGAATGCAATAAGCTGACCGATTAGTGTTGCATTTAAATTCACAACGCCCTCCTAAAAGTCGGTTAAGTTATTCAATGAATAACGGAAAAGAGAGACCCGACTTATTTCAATAAATCAATGAACGGGTTCGCGAAGATGAAAAGTAAAGAAATACCTACAGCAATCATTGCGATAGCATCTAAAAGACCTGCAACGATAAACATTTTTGTTTGTAAGCTGCTTGCTAATTCAGGCTGACGAGCAGACGACTCTAAGAATTTACCACCTAAGATAGCAAAGCCGATAGCCGTACCAAGTGCAGCGAAAGCTAATAAAATTGACGCACCAATAATTGTTGCTGTGATTACTGATTCCATAATGTTCTCCATTAAGATTGAGGAATTCGCCAAAAGGCAGGGTTGTTGTTAATAAAATAATTCAAGCAATCAAATTTTTGCAAAATATTGCGCAAATTCGACCGCTCTTTAGGTTCGTTTAATGATCCGCTTTATTATAAGCGATACTCAAATAAACAATCGTTAGCATCATAAAGATAAAGGCTTGAAGCGTAATAACTAAAATATGGAAAATAGCCCAAACCAAGTGTAATGGGATACCTAACGCTTGTAGCGCAAAGTTATCGGCCATATACATTACTGCAATAAGGATGAAGATTAGCTCGCCTGCATACATATTACCGAATAAACGGAATGCTAAAGAAATCGGTTTTGCAAGTAGCGTAACGGTTTCGAGAATAAAGTTTACCGGAATAAACGCCCAATGGTTAAACGGATGTAAAGTATATTCTTTGACTAAACCACCGAAACCTTTTGATTTTACGGTATAGAATAAAATTAAGAAGAATACGCAGATAGACATACCTAAGGTTGCACTAATATCCGCTGTAGGAACGGCACGAAGATAATGGATACCGAACATATTTGCCAATTGAGGTAAGAAATCCACCGGAACTAAGTCAATAGCATTCATAATGAATACCCAGCAGAAAATAGTAAGTGCAAGCGGAGCAATGACATTACGCGGTCCGTGGAAGTTATCTTTAACTAAACCGTCCACCCAACCAATGACAATTTCCACGAAGCATTGCAATTTTCCCGGTACTCCCGACGTCGCATTTTTCGCAACTCGAGAAAATACGAAAAGGAAAATAACACCAGCAAGCAGAGAGAAAAAGAGCGTATCTAAATGAACAGCCCAAAAACCGTCACCTGAAGCTAAAAAACTCAAGTGATGGCTAATATATTCTGCGGTAGTTCCAGCCATAATGAATCCTTTTAGAATAAGAAATTAATGAGTTCGTTTACTTAAAATAAACGGAATGACATTATTTAAAAATAATGCCATTAAATATCCCACAAAAAACAGTACAAGATGAAGATAAGGCAATAACTTAAAACACATAACCACTAATAAAATAGTGATTATCCATTTTAAGCCTTCGCCTCGATAAAAATCGCCCATTTTTGACTGGTTTTTGGTCGTTTTTTTTAAAAAAATCCAATAAACAAAAACACAATGCGGAAGAAAACTGGATAAAAAGCCCCCTAAGAAGGAAACGCTTTCCACTCCTTTCCAAATCATTAATACACCGAACAGACTTACAAGAAGAAAAAATTCGATTTTTAACGCACTGAGATAGTGTAATTTCGCTTTATTTATTACAGCAGACATATAACTTCCCATCCGACAGGCAAATGCCCTCTGTAAAAAATGAAATATTTCTTTGGATTATACGATACAAAACAACAGATTAAAACCTGAAAAAGCCATAAAAAAGCGATTTATGCAAAATTTGTTATAAAAAGGTTAATTTTAAACTTTTGTATCGTAAAACATAAGGATACATCAGTTATCACAATGTGATCTTATTCACATTTTTCTCACAATTAATGCCGAAGAATATAGATAGATATTTATCTAATACTAAATCCGAAATTAAATATTGATTAACAACTCGAAAAATAAGTGGAAAGTGATACTTTTTACTTACTCTTTATCTCAAAGAGATCATCTCAGTAAATCAGCTTAATTAGGTTTATTTAATAATACTAAATGACGCTCACCAACTAATTCCGGTACGGAAAGAGGAATGACTTTTTCCAGCCGAATCGGATTTTTAATCTCTTGCACTTCACTTTCCGCATAAATGCCTTTAAGAGCATAAAATTTACCCTGCGGATTCGGTAAATGGTAACACCAATCCACCATGTCATTCAGACTGGCAAAAGCACGGCTTAGCACCCCGTCAAACGTTTGTTCAGTATATTCTTCCACACGAGAAAGTACCGGTGTGACATTCGTTATACCTAACTCACGTAACGCATTTTTAATAAAGGTAATACGCTTGCCAAGGCTATCTAGCAACACAAATTGTTTATCCTGATTGGCAATCGCTAACGGAATCCCAGGCAATCCCGGACCGGTTCCGACATCAATAAACTTTTCGCCTTGTAAATGTTCGCTTACCACTAAACTGTCTAAAATATGTTTCACCAACATTTCATCCGGATTGCGCACAGAAGTGAGGTTGTAGGCCTTATTCCATTTATCTAATAAACGCACGAAACCTACCAACTGCTCTTTCTGCTGATCGGTCAAATTAATTTGCGCCTGTCCCAACAAGCGGTCTAATTTCTGTCTCATTTTGTAAAATCCTTGTGGTGTACCACAATAAAACACGGAATACACTAAAAGTAACCTTGAATTAATTTCCGTATATTCCGTGTTTCCTTATCAGCTAAATTATAATTCGCCTCGTTTCAGCATGCCTTGCTTTTTTAAATTCACAAGAAGAATTGAAATTGCCGCCGGCGTAATACCTGAAATACGACTTGCTTGGCCAATCGAAACCGGGCGATGTTGCATCAGTTTCGCTCGTACTTCGTTTGAAAGGCTCTCAACCTTGTCATAATCAAATTCAGCCGGAATTAAAGTATTTTCGTGACGTTTATGACGTTCAATCTCATTCTGCTGATGTTCGATATAACCCTGATATTTAATCGATATTTCAACTTGTTCAGCCGCTTGTTTATCGTCTAAAGCCGGAGCAAACGCAGCGACTTGCGTGAGTTTGTCATAAGTAACTTCCGGACGACGTAACAAGTCTTCGCCGCTCGCTTCACGGGTAAGCGGACTATTAACCAATTCATTGACTACCGCTAAATGTTCCGATTGCGGGTGAATCCAAATTTGTTTTAGACGTTCACGCTCACGTTCGATATTTTCCATTTTTTGGTTAAATCTCGCCCAACGAGCGTCATCAATCAAACCTAACTCATGTGCAATCGGGGTCAAACGGATATCCGCATTATCTTCACGCAGCAATAAACGATATTCCGCACGTGAGGTAAAGACACGGTACGGCTCTTTAGTGCCGAGCGTGCAAAGATCATCAACTAATACGCCTGTATAAGCAAGATCACGAGTTGGGAACCAAGCCTCTTTGCCTTGAACCTGTAATGCCGCATTAATACCGGCTAACAAACCTTGTGCAGCAGCTTCTTCATAACCGGTCGTACCGTTAATCTGACCTGCAAAGAATAAACCTTCAATCGCCTTAGTTTCTAACGTCGGTTTTAGATCACGAGGGTCGAAATAATCATATTCAATCGCATAGCCCGGTTTGATAATACGAGCTTTTTCCAAACCCTTCATCGAATTTACGATACCCATTTGTACGTCAAACGGCAAACTGGTTGAAATCCCGTTCGGGTAAACTTCAATGGTACTTAAACCTTCAGGCTCAAGATAAATTTGGTGACTGTTACGATCGCTGAAACGCATTACTTTATCTTCGATCGACGGACAGTAACGAGGTCCGATCCCTTCGATGACACCGGTGTACATAGGACTACGATCTAAACTATTTCGGATCAAATCGTGTGTTTGTTCATTAGTATGCGTGATATAGCAAGGGATTTGGCGCGGATGAAGATCTACCGACCCCATAAACGACATTACCGGTAATTCCGCATCACCATGTTGTTTAGCCAAAACGTCAAAATTGATCGTACGAGCATCCAAACGCGGCGGCGTACCGGTTTTAAGACGATCAACACGTAAATTCAGATCACGTAAGCGATCCGCTAACATTGTCGCAGCAGGATCTCCCGCACGCCCTCCGGCATAGTTATCTAAACCGATATGAATTTTACCGGCAAGGAAAGTACCGGCGGTTAATACTACGGAACGTGCTTTAAAGGTGAGTCCCATTTTAGTTACTGCCCCAACCGCACGGTTATTTTCGACTAAAATATCCACCACTTCTTGTTGGAAAATATCTAAATTCGGTTGATTTTCTAGTGCGGTACGCACCGCTTGGCGGTAAAGTACTCGGTCTGCTTGCGCACGAGTCGCACGTACGGCAGGCCCTTTCGAACTGTTTAAGGTACGGAATTGGATCCCCGCTTGGTCAATCGCAATGGCCATTAAACCGCCCATCGCATCGATCTCTTTTACTAAATGACCTTTACCGATACCGCCGATAGCCGGATTACAAGACATTTGCCCTAAAGTATCTACATTATGTGTTAGAAGTAGCGTTTTTAATCCCATACGGGCAGGAGCCAGTGCCGCTTCCGTCCCTGCATGACCGCCGCCAACAACGATCACATCATAAATTTCATGGTAAATCATATATCTGCCTTTATAATTTTTATATTCTGAGTAACTGAAACAAAAGTGTGCTATTCTACCTCAAAATTACAGGATCATGAAAACGTAATTTTAAGATCGTTTATTCGATCCGAAAGAAGATCCGATGATCGTTAATTATAATATAGATCTATATATAGAGATCTTTATTATTGTTATTATTAGAGAGATCCTTTTATGAGGATAACTCTATATTTTTAAATAAAATCAAAAAGTTAGCGTAACTTAAAATCGATAAAGATCTTGTATTTTCAACAGATCTAATTTGTGGATAAATCTAATAGTTATCCACAGGGGAAGCATTTTATCAAGTTATTAATGAATAGATCTCAAGTTGTCAGGCGATAATCTACTGAATTATCCACAGATAAAATAATTAATTTTATGCTGATTTAATAAACAAAACGGCGTAATATAAAGCGTATTTAAGAATGAATAATTCGGAGATGATTATGAAAAAACCACTCTATTTGGCTGTTTTTAGTGATATTGACGGAACGTTGCTTAATACGGCACATCAAATTACGCCCTTGACGCGGCAAGCAATTCAATCCGTTATGCAAAAGGGTATTCCTTTTATACCCGTTTCCGCTCGCCCTCCTTTAGCTATCACGCCTTATACTCAACAATTGCAAAGCCACTATCCGATCATCTGTTATAGCGGTGCGTTAATCTTAGATCAGGATCTAAGTCGGTTATATAGTGTAGTGATAGAGCAAGCGGATCTTAATCGGTTGAATCTATTGCTTGAAAAATATCAACACCTTTCTATTAACCATTATGTGGGTATTGATTGGCTTACTAATAATTTGGAAAACGAGTGGACTGTTCAAGAAAGTGAAATTACCGGTTTACAAGCGGTCGAAAAAACGAAAAATTTAACAGATGTACATAAAATTCTGGTCATGGGAAAAGCGGAGCAAATTCAATCTTTAGAAAAGTTATTGAAACAGCAGTTACCGCATCTTGCCATTCATCGTTCTAAAAATGAATATTTGGAGATAATGAATAAGCAAGCGACCAAATCGAATGCCATTCGTTTTATGGAAAAAATCTTGAATATGAATCAAGATCAGGTCATTGCTTTCGGCGATAATTTTAACGATTTGGATATGTTGCAATATGCGGGGCTTAGCGTGGCAATGGGCAATGCGCCGGAAGAGATTAAAGCGGCGGCAAAACGGGTTACCTTATCCAATAACGATGACGGGATTGCAGTCGTATTAAATGAAATATTTAACTAAATGATAAAAAATAATGCCTCGCTGATAACGAGGCATTTTATTTCATTATTTCACACTAATATCACGACCAAAGAATTGTTCGCCTAATTTTTTCAACGTACCGTCTTTGTGTAGTTCGTTAATTGCCGCACTGATTTTGTTTAACGCTTCTTGGTTACCTTTATTCGCGATAAAACCGGCATCCACTTTTTCAGGCGATTCCCAAACGATTTTTAAACCTGATTTCGGATTTTTCTTCAGATAATCCAATAAAGCAAGATTATCGTTGAAAGTAGCATCCGCACGTTTTTGTTGAATCAATAATAAGCCCTGCGCCATACCGTCAATCGGCACGATATCCGCACCGTTAGCACGTGCTAATTCGCCGTAGTTTGAGCTTAAGGTTTGTGCCGTTTTTACGCCTTTTACATCGGATGCCTGTTTAATTTTTTCTTCATCGTTGCGAACTACTAATGCCGCGCCCGACCAGCTATAAGCCGCCGATTTATCAAAAGTCGCTTGGCGTTCCGGAGTGGTTAAACCCACTTGGTTTGCCACCAAATCGAAACGATCCGCTTTTAAACCGGCTAACATCGCATCCCATTGTGTTTCTTTAAAGTCCACTTTAACGCCTAATTTTTCTGCAACCGCTCGGGTGACTTCCACATCGTAGCCGGTTAATTTACCGCTTGCATCGTGATAAGTGAAGGGGGCGTAAGTACCTTCGGTACCGACGGTAATCGTACCTTTAGCATTAATTCTGTCGAGTAAGGTTTCTTTAGCAAAAGAAGTCGCCGAGGTTGCAAGTGCGATAGCTGATACCGCAATTACCGATAATTTTTTTAACATAGTAGGAACCCTCTTAATTAGAGAAAATTAATAGATAAAATATATAAAGTTGTCTTTCGGCGAATTATTAGAGAAATTTATATGCGCTTCAAATAATTAAATAGAATAATATTTAGCGAAATATTGTAAGAGAGAGGAAACAAGCGTTATCCGAGAAAAGTAAGCGGTCATTTCTAGTAAATTTTTACCAAAAAATAACCGCTTCTCTCACGATAAATATGCACCGCAACAATGTTTAAATTTTTTGCCGGAACCGCATACGCAGTTTTGTTTTTGCGAAGGCAACGGGGCGGTCGGATCAACGAAATGCCAACGATTATCTATCTGTACGAACAACGATAATTCGTGATGCGCTTCGATGCCGTTTTCCGTGTTAAATAGCGCGTTAAATTCAACTAAACTGTGAATCTTAGTGATATACGGCTGATGTGCGATGATTTCTAACCCCGCCCACTTGGTACTTTCGCCCCATACTCTCATAGCATCTCGATCTAAAAATTTCTGCTGGCTAGGGACAGTGGTTTCCACAATATAATTGATATTAACCAAAGTATAAGCCGCATAGCGAGAACGCATTAATTGTTCGGCTGTTTCTGGGAATGCTGTTTTTAAATGAAACGGCTGACAGCATTCCGTATAAGGCTTACCGGATTGGCACGGGCAAGCGGTTAAATTTTCTGACATTGTTACGACTCTGACTTGGTTGAATCACTCACAAATTTGAGTAAGGCGTTAATTTCATTTTTTGCCTGCTCGGAAAGCACCTTGTTATCATTTAACATTTGTGTACCGCGCAGGCGGATAAATTCTAAATAATCTTTATTTTGTGTTTGTTCGTATTGCTGTTTCGCTGCATACATTTCGGCAAAATATTTGCGCGTTTGGCTAATTAACATCTTTTGCCCGAACATCACAATAATTGCCAATGCAAGCGCAATTACCGAACCGTAGCCGTCAGTCGGATAATATAAAACGCCGGCAATAATAAATAAGGCGGTAACCAGCATCGAACTGTTTTTTATGTACTGCTGTTCGGGTACTTTAAGGGCTTTTTTTAAATCCATTGCAAAATTTCCTGTAAATTTGACCGCTTGTATTATAAAAAATACCCCCTCTTGGATAAAGAGGGGGCAAACGAGTTAAAGAGAGAATTAAGCTAAAATGCCTAACCAATAACCTAAAATACCGACGCCGAATAGCGCGAAGATAATGTACATTGCATTTACTTTCTTACGTAATAACCACATACATAAGAAGGTAAGCAATAATGCCGCTAAACCCGGTAATAAATCGTTAAGCACGCTTTGCACGGTGGTAACCACTTCTTCACCCATTGCGTTTTTATAGCGAGAAAGCTCAAACGGTATGTTGATACTGGTCCACTTCGATACCAACGAACCCATTACAAATAAGCCGAGAATCGAAGCGCCTTGCGTCACTTTTTGCAGACGACCGCCACCCATATCCGAAACGATTTCCGTTCCTTTTTGGTAGCCGTATTTGAAGCCGTACCAACGGGTAAGCGCACGGCAAAGGTTAATACCGATAAAGAATAATAGTGGACCTAAAATGCTACCGCTAATCGCTAAACCCGCACCTAGTGCGGCTAATACCGGACGTAATGTTCCCCAGAAAATCGGATCGCCGACACCGGCAAGCGGCCCCATTAAACCGACTTTCACCCCGCTAATTGCCGCATCGTCAATGTCTGCACCGTTAGCACGTTCTTGTTCCATCGCAGCGGTTACACCCATAATCGCCGAACCGACCCACGGCTGGGTATTGAAGAACTCTAAGTGGCGTTTTAATGCCGCCGCCTGGTCTTCTTTACGGCTGTAAAGACGTTTAATCGTTGGGATCATCGATACACAGAAGCCCATTGATTGCATACGTTCAAAGTTAAATGATCCTAATAGGAAAGTTGAACGCCAATAAGTCGCACGAATATCCGCACTGGTAAGTTGTTTTTTCTCTGACATAATTTGCTCCTTATAGACCTTCTAACTCGTTATCCGCTAATTTTTTAGTGGTGCGAGGCGCTGCTACCGATTGGTTGAATTGTGGATTTAATTGGATGTAAAGCATCGCTAAACACGCACCTAAGAAACCAAGTCCCACTAAGTTGTAGTTTGAGAATGATGCAATCACAAAACCCATAAAGAAGAACGGCATTAACGCACCGGCACGCATCATATTGATGACCATCGCATAACCTACCACCACGATAAAGCCACCAGCGATTTGCAAGCCACGGGTTACGACTTCAGGAATCGCATTTAATGCTTCGGTTACCGCATCGGTACCGGCTACCAGTGCTACGAAGAAAGTTGGAATTGCTACACGTAACGCTTGTAACAAAAGACCGGCAAAGTGACAGAATTCAATACCGCGGAAGTTTGCCTGTTCGGCAAATTTATCCGCTTTATGTTGTAAGAAGATGGTTAGAGTACGCACGAAGATGGTTAATACCTGACCTGCCGCCGCTACCGGAATGGCAATCGCAATCGCCGTCCCTTTATCTTGGCCGCCTTTGATAACTAAGATTGCCGCAATGACAGAGGCTAATGCCGCATCCGGTGCCATTGCCGCTCCCACGTTCATCCAGCCTAATGCCAACATTTCAAGCGTACCGCCAACGATAATACCGGTTTGTAAGTCGCCTAACACCCAGCCGATTAAGGTACAAGCCACAAGCGGGCGGTGAGTTTGGCGTTCATCAAGTACGGAACCCATACCGCAAATTGCGGCAACTAAGGTTACTAAAATAATTTCAATACTAGTCATAAGAAAATCCTTAATTAGAATTTGATTGCATCAAGACGTGCTTTATCAAGCGGTTCTTTTTTGTTTGCCGCCACTTGTTGTAACGACATATCTACGCCTAACTCGAGGAGTTTGTAGAATGCGGCAAGATCGGTTTGGTTAATCGCCACCGCTTGAGAAATCAGTTTGTCGCCCTCACGGAAAGTCATACCGCCGACATTCACATTTTTAATGTTCACTCCGCCTTCAATTAAGCGAACGATATCGGACGGATTAGTCACCAACCAAATGATGTTTTTGCCGGCATATTTCGGGTTGTGCCATACTTTGATCGCTTTATCGACCGTAATCACATAGCCTTTTAAATGTTCAGGTACGATTTGGAGCAATAATTCGCGGCGAATATCATCATTTGCCACTTCATCGCTGATTGCGAAAATCGCTTCGCATTTCACCGTTTTCGCCCAAGAGGTCATCACTTGGCCGTGAATTAAGCGGCTGTCGATACGCATTAATGAAATGTTCATACGACCATTTGGATCGTAGTTTGCAGGAAGAGAAGGAGATTCTTCGGAAGTTGTTTCTGGTTGTGAAACGGGAACGGCTGGTTCAGGATTATGATAAGTTCTTACGCTTAAATTACCGACTTCTTTAGCGGTTGCCGCAAGTTCAGATGCGGTTTTGGCATCCGCCGAAGCATCCATCACTTCAAGTAACATCGGTAGGTTGGTTCCCGTCACAATATCGTCCTGAGGACGTTTTGCGACAATTCTGGCTGCCGCATTGTACGGGCTACCACCAAATAAATCGACCAAGAACAACACGCTGTCGTCCGGTTGAAGCGTTGCGATAATCGCTTCATATTTTTCGACTAACGTATCTTGACCCTCTCCCGGCACAAAGATAACCGGATGAACATTATCCGTTTCTCCATATACCATTTGTGCGGAATTAACCAACTCAAGCGCTAATTTGCCGTGAGCGGCGATGATCAAATGCACCATTTTTCACCTCTGTGGTTTCTATATCCATAGTTTTTTGCTAAAACGCTTTAGCACTCATTATGAGAATATGCAAACGATTGCCTGTTTGCAAATGTTTTATAAATTAATGTCATGATTAATAGATCTAGATCATAAAAAAAGCCTTTAGTAAAATTTTACTAAAGGCTTTATCTGCAAAATTGAATAATTATTTACAATAAAATACTACCGATTAAGGCAATGATAAATCCGACAACACCGATTGAGGTTTCTAATGCCGTCCACGTTTTTAAGGTGGTTTTGGTATCCATTTCTAAGAAACGGCTCATTAGCCAGAAACCGGAGTCATTCACGTGAGAAAGTACCGTCGCACCGGAAGCAATTGCAATCACGATAAAGCAAAGATCGAATTGACTTAAATCGGTTGAAGCCGCAACACTCGGCGCAATTAATGCCGCTGCGGTAGTTAATGCTACTGTTGCCGAACCTTGTGCGACACGCATCGCCACCGCAATGATAAACGCCGCTACGATAATCGGCATACCGGTATCCGAAAGCATGGAAGATAATACATCGCCGATCCCGCTGGCACGTAATACGCCGCCGAACATACCGCCCGCACCGGTTACTAAAATAATCGAGCAAATCGGGCCTAACGCATTGTTACATAAACTTTCGATTTGTTCGTAGCTGCGTTCTCCACGTAATAACATAATCGCCAGTAATAAGGTGATTAATAACGCCACCGGTGTTTTACCGATTAAACGTAGGCTTTGCACCCAAAGTTCGGAGCCGTCAATCACTTTCGCCACACTTAAGGTATTTAAACCGGTATCAAATAAAATTAAGAAGATCGGTAATACTAAAATAAATAATACTCGACCGAATGACGGAGGTGCTTGTACCGAAGTTTCGCTGATTGCCGCCGCATTTAAAAACGCTTTTGGTAACTCTACGTGAACACGCTTACTGATAAACATACTGAAGAGGTAAGTACCGATATACCAAGTCGGAATCGCACAGATTAAACCGACAATCACCATTAACCCCATATTCACACCCAGTAAATCACCGGAAGCGACCGGGCCCGGATGCGGCGGTAGAAATGCGTGCATTACCGCAAACGCACCGGCGACCGGAAATGCATAACGTAATACCGAACCGCCGAATTGTTTTGCTACGCTAAAGACAATCGGTAACATCACTACTAAACCGGCATCGAAGAAAATCGGGAAGCCGAAGAGTAATGCCGCCACACCTAAGGCAAACGGAGCTTTTTGTTCGCCGAATTTATTAATCAGCGTATCGGCTAATACTTTTGCCCCGCCGGTAATTTCTAATAAACGCCCAATCATTGCACCTAAGCCGACTAATAAAGCCACGGAAGCAAGCGTGTTTCCGAAGCCGGTTAATAAGGTCGGCAGAATTTTATCGACCGGAATACCTGCCGCCAATGCGGTTAATAGACTGACGATCAGTAATGCGACAAACGCATGTACTTTGAATTTTATAATCAATACCAATAGCGCAATGATCGCCACTACCATAATGAAAATTAACATAGAAACCTCGATAAGAAGTATAAATTGTTACTGGTAACATAAAATTAAACGTTTGTGATGTAAATAGATTGTTAGAATTAATTTTAAAAATGAGATCTATATCACAAAATTAAATGTTACCTGTAACATTTAAGTGAAAAATCTGCTATGTTGCCGAATAAATAGGAGGAAGCTCAAATGAAATCTGGTCAAAGTTTTATTTTAATGGGTGTATCAAGCACCGGTAAAACTACAATAGGTAGTGAAGTAGCACGTCGTTTAGGCATTAAATTGATTGACGGCGATGACCTGCATCCGAGAGCGAATATCCTCAAAATGAGTCAAGGACAACCGCTAAATGATCAAGACCGTTTTCCGTGGCTGGAACGAATTAATGATGCTGCCTTTAGCTTAGAGCAAAAAAATGAAGTAGGAATTATTGTTTGTTCGGCGTTGAAAAAGAAATATCGTGACCAAATTCGTCAAGGTAATCGGAATGTGAAGTTTATTCATTTACACGGTTCATTTGATCTTATTTTAGATCGAATGAAAAAACGACAAGGTCATTTTATGAAAACCGAAATGCTGAAAAGCCAGTTTGATACGTTAGAAATTCCGCAAGCGGACGAACCGGATGTCATTTCGATTGATATTAGCGGCAGTTTTGAAGACGTGGTGCAATTATGCGTACAGGCGATTAAAGCCTATCTATAAAAAGAATGTTGAGTAGAACAAGCGGTTATTTTCTGCAAATTTTTTGCAAAATTTAACCGCTTTTTTTATGTTTAAATCGTTTCGCCGATATGAATTTTATAACCGAGATTAATTACTTCATCTTGAATATTATCACCATTTAGACGGCTTAATAATTGTTGTGCGGCCACTTTGCCGATTTCAAACCGAGGAGTAATCACACTCGCTAATTGAGGTGTTACGGATTGACCGACATCGTGTCCGTGAAAACCGGCAATTGCAATTTGTTGCGGCACTTTGATGCCTAACCGTTGGCATTCAAATAATGCGCCGATTGCCAAATCGTCATTGGTACAAAAAATGCCGTCGATATTCGGATATTTTTCCAGCGCAATATGTAGTTGTCTTGCCCCCAAGGTAAAAGAAGATGATTCTTCCGTAGCAATAGTGTAAGGCGTTAGTTTATGCTTTTGCATCGCAAGTTCGTAACCACGCATTTTTAAACGGGTACGTTTATCCATTCTTGCCGAAAAATAGACCACTTGGCGACAACCTCGTTTGACCATGGTTTCAACCATGGCTTGAGCAGCAAAAATATTGTCAAAACCGACCGCTTGTTGCAGTCCTTTTTCACTGGTATCCATTATTTCAATTACCGGAATTTTCGCGACGCTTAACATTTTGAGCGTGCGTTCACTATGGTTATTTTCCGATAAAATTAAGCCGTCCACATGATAAGAGAGGAGCGATTCAATGCGTTGTTCTTCTTTTTGTTCGCTATAACCATAGTGGGCGAGCATGGTTTGATAACCGGTAGCATCAGTTACACTTTCAATCCCTTTTAACACATCGGCAAATACCTGATTGGTTAAAGACGGCAGCAACACGCCAATCGCTTTACTTTTGGCATTGGACAGAATATCCGGCGCACGATTCGGAATATAACCGAATTGTTCAATCGCAACGGCGATTCGTTTACCGGTCTCTTCGGCAACCGAGGAGGGATTGCGTAAATAGCGACTGATGGTCATTTTGGTAATGCCTAAATGTTCGGCAATATCTTGTAAAGTCGGGCGTTTATGTTTGCTCATAGGGTTAATTTTTGTAAAGTATGTCGCTATTTTAACGGAAAGTATGATTTTATGTTTTATTTGCAAAATAACAAGCGGTAAGATTTTAGTAAAATTTTGCAAAACCCTATTTTGTAAACACCTATGAAGGCAATTTTATGGCAACAATGAAAGACATTGCTCGTATTGCGGGCGTTTCTACTTCCACCGTTTCCCACGTGATCAATAACTCACGTTTTGTCAGTGACGAGATTCGTCAGAGAATCGAAAAAGTGGTGGCGGAACTGAATTATACGCCTTCGTTAGTTGCGCGCAGCTTGAAAGTAAAAGAAACCAATACAATCGGTATGCTCGTTACCACCAGTAGTAACCCGTTTTTTGCGGAAGTAGTACGTCACGTCGAACGTTATTGTGAACGCCATAACTATCATTTAATTTTAGTTAATACTGACGGAAACAGCGACAATTTAGCTCAACATTTAGACCGTTTATTACGTAAACAAGTGGATGGTTTATTGTTGATGTGTTCCGAACCGCAAGATTTAGACGAAAGTGTGATGGCGAATATTCAGTTGCCAATGGTGGTGATTGACTGGTGGCAACAGACGCTAAATGCGGACAAAGTGCATGAAAATTCAGAATTAGGTGGTTATCTTGCAACAAAAGCGTTAATTGATGCTGGTTATACAGAGATTGCGGTAATTACCGGCGAACAATCAAAATCACATACTTTAAACCGTTTACAAGGCTACAAGCGGGCGATTTTAGAGGCAAATTTGCCAATTCGTCCAGAATGGATTATTGACGGTCACTTTGATTATCAAGCCGGTCTAGAGTGTGCAAGTAGGCTACTTACGGCGAATTCCCGTCCTCAAGCAATCTTTGCGATGAGCGACAGTATCGCTATCGGTGTATATCAAGCCGCTTGGCAAGCCGGTTTGCGTATTCCGCAAGATATTGCGGTGATCGGTTACGATAATATCGAATTATCGCAATATCTCGCCCCACCACTTTCCACCATTCATCAACCCAAAGCCCGTTTGGCAAAAAATGCGGTGGAACAGTTGATCGCCCGTATTCATCAGCCGGATAAAGCTTATCAAAAAATCGAACTTACCCCCGAACTTGTCGTTCGCCGTTCTTTTTAAAAAATTTGTGATAGACCTCTCAAATCCGATAAGAAGCGTTTGCTTTTTTACGTGAATTTTTCTATTTTTTATTCATCGAAACGTTTCGATAAAATAAAAAACGACCTAAAAGGAGGAAATATGAAAAAAACAGCGGTATTAAATGCACAACTTTCCGGTGTAATTGCCAGCCTTGGGCATACGGACGGTTTAACTATTTGTGATGCCGGCTTACCGATTCCTTCTGAACAACAATGTGTTGATTTAGCTCTGACTAAAGGTGTACCAAGTTTTTTATCTACCTTGGAAGTAGTGCTAACTGAACTCTTTGTCGAACGTATTTTATTGGCGGAAGAAATTAAACAAGCTAATCCAGCTATCGAACAACAGTTGCTTGAAATGATCAATAAACTTGCTCAAACGCAAGGTCGTCAAATTGAAATTGAATATGTGGTACATAGTGAATTTAAACAACGCAGTAATCAAGCGAAAGCGGTGGTGCGTACCGGTGAATGTTCGCCGTATGCGAATGTGATTCTTTACTCAGGCGTACCGTTCTAGAGCGAGGAAAATATGAAAACCTTGTTAAAAATCAATGGGATTGATAAAGCCTTTCCAGGCGTACAAGCGTTAAAAAATGCCTGTCTGAACGTTTATTCCGGCAGAGTGATGGCGCTAATGGGCGAGAACGGAGCGGGTAAATCAACCCTGATGAAAATTCTGACCGGTATTTATCAACGTGATGCCGGTACGATTGAATACCTAGGTAAAGCTGTCAGCTTTGCCAATCCAAAAACCTCGCAAGAAGCCGGTTTAAGCATTATTCATCAAGAACTAAATATTTTAGGTAACTTGTCGATTGCGGAAAATATCTTCCTCGGGCGTGAATTTACCAATGCTTGGGGCGGTATTGATTGGCGCAAAATGTATGAAGAATCCGACCGCTTGTTGGCACGTCTCGGGGTGAAACATTCCAGTCGCCAAGCGGCAAACGAATTATCGATCGGCGAATTACAAATGGTGGAAATCGCTAAAGCTTTGAGTTTTGAATCACAAGTGATTGTAATGGACGAACCGACCGATGCGCTAACCGATACCGAAACTGAAGCGTTATTCAGCGTGATTCGAGAACTCAAAGCAGAAGGGCGAGGTATTGTTTATATCTCTCACCGTTTAAAAGAGATCTTCCAAATTTGTGATGATGTAACCGTATTGCGTGACGGTCAATTTATCGGTGAAAGTACGGTGGCGGATTTAACCGAAGATCGTTTAATTGAGATGATGGTCGGGCGTAAGTTAGAAGATCAATATCCGCATATTGATAATCCGATCGGCGAGGTTTGTTTATCAGTTAAAAATTTGTCGGGTAGCGGCGTGAATAATGTTTCGTTTGAATTGCATAAAGGCGAGATTCTTGGCGTTTCCGGTTTAATGGGTGCTGGACGTACCGAACTAATGAAAGTGTTGTACGGTGCATTACCGAAAACCGCCGGCGAAGTGGTGTTAGACGGCAAAACGATTGATAACCGCTCCAGCCAAGACGGCTTAAATAACGGCATTGTCTATATTTCGGAAGACCGAAAAGGTGACGGCTTAATTTTAGGTATGTCGGTCAAAGAAAATATGTCGCTGACCGCTTTGGAATATTTATCGAATTGGGGACGCATCAACCACGAAAAAGAGAATATGACCGTGGTGGATTTTATCGATCTGTTTAATATCAAAACCCCAAGTCCGGATAAGATTATCGGCGAATTATCCGGTGGTAATCAGCAAAAAGTGGCGATTGCCAAAGGCCTAATGACCCGTCCGAACGTGCTGATTTTAGATGAACCGACCCGAGGTGTGGACGTCGGGGCGAAAAAAGAAATCTATCAACTGATTAATAAATTCAAGGCTGAAGGTTTGAGCATTATTTTAGTTTCAAGTGATATGCCGGAAGTATTAGGGATGTCCGATCGCATTATTGTAATGCGAGAAGGCGCCATTCGTGGCGAGTTTTCTCGCACGGAAGCAACCCAAGAAAAATTATTATCCGCCGCAATCGGCAAATAAGTTAGACGCTTTTACAAGCGGTCAAATTTAGCAAGAATTTTGCAAAAGGAATCAATATGAACAAAGCATTTAATCTAAAAAAATTCCTGATAGAACAACGTTCGATCATTGCATTACTCGCATTAATTGCGGTGGTGTCATTTTTAAACCCGAATTTTTTTAGTGTCGATAACTTACTGAATATCCTCCGCCAAACGTCAGTGAATGCGATTATTGCTATCGGTATGACGTTTGTGATTTTAATTGCTGGCATCGACCTTTCGGTCGGTTCGGTCTTAGCACTCACCGGAGCGGTAGCGGCAACTTTAATCGGTTTAGATCTCTCGATTTATTTAGTGGTACCGGCGGTATTGTTATTCGGTGCGGCAATCGGCTTGTTAAACGGTGCATTAGTCGCCTTCGGTAAAGTACAAGCCTTTATGGCAACGTTAATCACTATGTTGTTATTGCGTGGCGTGACGATGATTTATATGGAAGGTCGCCCGATTTCTACCGGTTTTTCCGACAATGCCGATTACTTTGCTGAGATTGGTACCGGCGAATTATTCGGTGTGCCGGTGCCGGTTTGGTTAATGTTTATCTTATTTGCTATCGGTTGGTTTATTCTGACTCAAACTCGTATCGGTCGTTATATTTATGCGCTTGGCGGTAACGAATCGGCAACCGCACTTTCCGGTATCAACGTGAATAAAATCAAACTGTTTGTGTTTGCGGTCAGTGGCGTGTTAGCGGCACTTGCAGGTTTAATTGTCACCTCTCGTTTAGGTTCGGCACAGCCAACAGCAGGCACAGGTTATGAGCTTGATGCGATTGCGGCGGTTGTGGTTGGCGGAACCAGTTTAATGGGCGGTAAAGGTCGTATTATCGGCACACTAATCGGTGCGTTAATTATCGGCTTCCTCAGCAATGCGTTGAATTTATTAGATATTGACTCTTACTATCAGCTTGTCGCAAAAGCGTTAGTAATTTTAGCAGCGGTTATTTTGGATAACTTCCTTGGCCGTAAAAAAGCGTAACCTACTCTCAAAAGGAGATTCCTATGAAAAAATTAACTTCTTTAGCACTTGCTTTAAGTTTAGCATTCGGTGCAAAAGCAATGGCGCAAGACACATTGGCATTAGCGGTTTCTACGCTGGATAACCCTTTCTTCGTTACCTTAAAAGAAGGTGCGGAGAAAAAAGCCAAAGACCTCGGTTACAAATTAGTGGTGTTAGATTCCCAAAATGACCCGGCAAAAGAATTAGCGAACGTGGAAGATCTCACGGTGCGTGGTGCGAAAGTGTTACTGATTAACCCGACAGATTCGGAAGCGGTCGGCAATGCGGTGGCGATTGCGAATAAGAAAAATATTCCGGTCATTACTTTAGACCGTGGTGCGAATAAAGGCGAAGTGGTGAGCCACATCGCTTCGGATAATGTTGCCGGCGGTAAAATGGCGGGCGATTTTATCGCAGAGAAAGTCGGTAAAAATGCCAAAGTTATCCAATTAGAGGGCATTGCCGGCACATCAGCGGCACGTGAACGCGGCGAAGGCTTTAAACAAGCGGTAGCGGCAAACCAATTTGAAGTATTGGCCAGCCAACCGGCGGATTTTGACCGTACTAAAGGCTTAAACGTAACCGAAAACTTACTGGCAAGCCACGGTGCAGCAAAAGCGGTATTTGCACAAAATGATGAAATGGCATTAGGCGCATTACGTGCGATTAAAGTGGCAGGTAAAGATATTATCGTTGTCGGCTTTGATGGTACGGATGATGCAGTGAAAGCGGTAAAAGGCGGAAAACTGGCGGCAACTATCGCACAACAACCGGATAAAATCGGTGAGTTAGGTGTGGAAACTGCGGATAAATTGCTTAAAGGCGAAAAAGTCGAAGCGAAAATCCCAGTGCCGTTAAAAGTGATTAGTCAGTAATTTTGGCTCCGGAACCGTTATTTTGACGGTTCCGGCATCGCTAGGTTTGTTTAAGATCGGTTTGAGGTTGTTATGAAAAAACTTTGTGTGTTGGGTAGCGTAAATGCGGATCACGTTATTCGAGTCCCTTATTTCCCAAAAGCGGGCGAAACGCTGAAAGGCGGTCATTATCACATTGCGTATGGTGGCAAAGGTGCGAACCAAGCGGTAGCTGCGGCTCGTGTACGAGATACATCATTAGTTGATGTGGATTTTATCGCTTGTATCGGCGCTGATGATATTGGGCGAGCAATGAAACAAGCATTTGTGCAAGACGGCATTAATCCCGAACACATTGTTGAAGTGGCTGATCAAATGACCGGCATTGCGATGATTCAAGTGGCAGATTCGGGCGAAAACAGCATTGTGATTTCCGCCGGTGCGAATGCAAATTTAGATGAAAGCGTGGTGGCACAACATCAAGCCACGATTGAAAGTGCGGATTGCCTACTGGTTCAGCTAGAAACGCCGTTACAAGCGGTCGAAAAAGCGCTAAAAATTGCGAAAGCTCATCACACCCAAGTGATTTTAAATCCGGCACCGGCACAACCGCTCTCGGATGAAATTTTAGCGAATATCGATATGATTACCCCAAATGAAACCGAAACCGCCTTACTGACAGGCGTTCAAGTGGTCGATGAACAAACCGCTCAACAAGCGGCGAATGTGTTCCATCAAAAAGGGATTCAAACCGTGTTAATTACTTTGGGGGCGAAAGGGGCGTTTTTAAGTGAAAACGGCAACGGCGAAATTATTGCCGGCTTTAAAGTCACACCGGTGGACACCACCGCCGCCGGCGATACCTTTAACGGCGCATTGGCGATTGCTTTATTAGAAGGCAAATCAATGCGAGATGCGGTCATGTTTGCCCACAAAGCCTCTTCGATTTCAGTCACTCGTATGGGTGCACAAAGTTCGATTCCAACTCGAGCGGAATTAGTTTAACTATTTTATTGAATCAACAAGCGGTTGGTTTTTTGCAGAAATTTGCAAGAATTCGACCGCTTGTTTTTTTATTATTTCACCTTGTTATAAAAATCATTATCATTAACATAAGTTGTTGATCCTTATCAGCTTTTCCCCAATCTCCGTACAAATTTTCTTATCATCTTTACAGAGTAACTATAGAATCAAATTATACCCTTATTTAGTTATGTTTAATTTTGTTTGGAGTGAATATGTCAATTACAAGACGTGGATTCCTAAAAGGAACATCAGCAAGTGTAACTGCATTAGCGGCATCCGGCGGTATCTCTCTCCCTTTTGTTGCTAAAGCTGAAACAAAAGATAATGTTGCCGGACAAGCACAAGATGAAAAAGTAGTTTGGAGTGCCTGTACAGTGAACTGTGGTAGCCGTTGTCCATTGAGAATGCATGTAAAAGATAATCAAATTTTATATGTGGAAACGGATAATACCGGTACGGATACTTACAATGTCGATCATCAAGTCAGAGCTTGTTTACGTGGCCGTTCAATGCGCCGTCGTGTTTATAATCCTGATCGTTTGAAATATCCGATGAAACGTGTAGGTAAGCGTGGCGAGGGTAAATTTAAACGTATTTCTTGGGATGAAGCATTAACGGAAATTGCACAATCATTACGTAAAAATATTGAAAAATACGGCAATGAAAGCATTTATCTCAACTATGGTACTGGCACATTAGGTGGAACCGTAACAAAATCTTGGCCGCCGGGTTCAACTTTAGTTGCACGTTTGATGAATTGTATCGGTGGTTATTTAAATCATTATGGCGACTATAGTACCGCTCAAATTGCAGTAGGTTTAGATTACACCTATGGTGGTGGCTGGGCATTAGGCAATGGCTTAGCTGATATTGAAAACACAAAACTTATCGTACTATTCGGTAATAATCCAGCGGAAACTCGCATGAGTGGCGGTGGTTTAACCTATTGTTTTGAGCAGGCTAAAGCAAAATCAAATGCCAAAGTTATCATCATTGATCCACGTTATACGGATACAGGAGTGGGTAAAGAGGATGAATGGATTCCCATTCGCCCTGGTACTGATGCAGCGTTAGTATCTGCACTTGCTTATGTATTAATCACCGAAAATATGGTCGATCAGGCGTTTTTAGATAAATATTGTGTTGGCTATGATGAAAAAACATTACCTGCTGATGCACCTAAAAATGGTCATTATAAAGCCTATATTTTAGGTCAAGGCGATGATGGCATTGCTAAAACACCTGAATGGGCTTCTAAAATTACCGGTATTCCTGTTGAGCGTATTATCAAATTAGCCCGTGAAATTGGTCAAACAAAACCTGCTTATATTTCACAAGGCTGGGGACCACAACGCCGTAGTAATGGCGAGTTAATTTCTCGTGCGATTGCGATGTTACCGATTTTAACCGGCAATGTAGGGATTAGTGGCGGTAATACCGGAGCAAGAGAAAGTGCTTATGGAATACCGTTTGTAAGAATGCCAACTTTAACCAACCCGGTGCAAGCAAGTATCCCAATGTTCTTATGGACGGATGCGATTCTTCGTGGCACAGAAATGACAGCGACAACAGACGGTATTCGAGGCGTAGATAAACTTTCTGCACCGATTAAAGTTATTTGGAACTATGCAAGTAACTGCTTGATTAACCAACATGCAGAAATCAATCGCACCCATGAAATTTTACAAGATGAGTCAAAATGTGAGTTGATTATTACGATTGATAACCATATGACTTCAACTGCGAAATATAGTGATATTTTGTTACCGGATTGTATGACTTCAGAACAGATGGATTTCTGTTTAGATGCTTATGTCGCCAATATGAACTATGTTATTTTTGCTGATCAAGTGGTTAAACCTTCATTTGAGTGTCGTAATATCTACGATATGTTAAGTGATTTGGCTGAAAAATTAGGTGTAAAAGAACAATTTACGGAAGGCAGAACCCAAGAACAATGGTTACGCCATATTTATGAGCAATCTCGCCAAAAATTACCTGAGCTTCCAACGTTTGAAGAATTTAGACAACAAGGTATTTTCAAAAAAGTCGATCCAAAAGGTTTCTTTATCGCTTATAAAGATTTCAGAGAAAACCCTGAAGCGAATCCATTAAAAACACCGTCAGGTAAAATTGAAATCTATTCATCTCGTTTAGCGGAAATTGCACGTACTTGGAAATTGGAAAAAGATGAAGTGATTCATCCGTTACCAATTCATACCGATAGCTTTGAGCATTACGGTGACCCATTAATGCAAAAATATCCGTTACAACTTTCCGGTTTCCATTATAAAGCGCGTACTCACTCAACTTACGGTAATGTAGATGTACTCAAAGAAGCAAATCTGCAAGAGATTTGGATTAATCCGATTGATGCACAAACGAGAGGAATTCAAAACGGGGAATTGGTTCGTATCTTTAATGATCGTGGGGAAGTGCGTATTAATGCTAAGGTTACACCTCGTATTATTCCGGGTGTTGTAGCATTGAGCGAAGGGGCTTGGTATGCACCGGATAAAAATGGTGTGGATTATTCAGGTTGTATTAATGTGCTTACTACCCAACGCCCATCTCCACTAGCAAAAGGCAATCCGCAACATTCCAACTTAGTGCAAATTGAGAAATTATAGAGGTGAACTATGGAACAATATGGTTTTTATTTCGATTCTGAACGTTGCACAGGTTGTAAAACTTGCGAGTTAGCGTGCAAGGATTATAAAGATTTAGGTACCGATGTGAATTTCCGCCGTATTTATGAATATGCCGGCGGGAATTGGGTGCAAGGTAATGATGGTTGTTGGCATCAAGATGTCTTTGCTTACTATATGTCGATTTCGTGTAACCATTGTGATGACCCTGCGTGTGTAAAAGTGTGTCCGACCGGTGCGATGCACAAAAATGCGGACGGTTTTGTAATGGTAAATGAAGATACCTGTATCGGCTGTCGCTATTGTAGTATGGCTTGTCCTTACGATGCACCGCAATACAGTGTAAGCAAAGGGCATATGACTAAATGTGACGGTTGTTATTCTCGCGTGAAAGACGGACAACAACCGATTTGTGTCGAATCTTGCCCGTTACGTGCGTTAGATTTTGCACCGATTAAAGAGTTACGTGCGAAATATGGTGAACAAGCATCGATTGCACCGTTACCGTCAGCAGATTTAACCAAACCGAATTTAGTGGTTAAAGCCAATAAACACGCACGTCCAAGTGGCGATACAACGGGGTTTTTAGCTAACCCAAGAGAGGTGTAAGATGAATGCAGGATTACATGAATTACCGTTGGTTTTCTTTACGGTGTTAGCTCAAACAGCGGTCGGATTTTGGCTGATTTTTACCTTTGTGATGTGCAAAGGTTCTAGTCCGAAAAGCCAAAGTTATTTGCACAAAGGACTATTTGTTGCATTGCTATTATTAGCGTGCGGCTTTATCGCTTCCGTAACACACCTAGGTTCGCCGCTCAGAGCGTTCAATTCATTAAATCGCGTCGGCAGTTCTATGATGAGTAATGAAATTGCGAGCGGTGCGGTATTCTTCGCCTTAGCCGGTGGATATTGGCTATTAGCCGTATTAGGCAAAATGCCGCAAGGGTTAAGCAAAGTGTGGTTAGTAGTGACAGCATTAGTAGGCGTTGTGTTTATGTATATGATGAATAACCTTTATCATTTACCGACCGTACCGACTTGGAATAACGCAATAACCTCTTGGCAATTCTATTTAACTGTTGTCTTGGGTGGCTGTGCATTAGCGATGGCAGTATTAAGCATAAATCCGCATCAGGATTATCAAGTGAAATGTAGCCCTTGGTTATATGTGCTAGCGGTATTCTGTGTAGCGGTGGTCGTTATTTACCAAGCATTCGGATTAGCGCATATTCATAGTTCGGTACAACAAGCGGTTAATTTAGTACCGGATTTTGCGATTATGCAAGTGTTACGCCTCTGTTTATTAGCGGTGGCGGCAGCATTGATTGTAAAAGGTAGAACATTGCCGTTACTTTCTCTCGCTGTACTTATCACATTAGCGGCTGAAATGATTGGTCGAGTATTATTCTACGGTTTACATATGACCTCAGGAATGGCGGTATAAATGAAAAATAATGGTGGAGAAACCCACCGTTATGCGATAAATAAGGAAAATAAAATGCAAAACGAATTACAACAATGGATTTCTATCAGCGGAAGATTATTAGGCTCGTTATTCTACTATGAACCGAGCGATGAAAATGTACAGTCGGCTTTGCATTTTTTCCAACAAGAAAATTGGGCAAATGAATGGGGGGAGTTAGCCAATGAATCCCAAATTAAGCAGTTAATTGTCCAAGGTTTAGCTCAAGTTTTATCTGAACAATATCAACGTCTGTTTATCGGTCCGGAGCAACTTATCGCACCGCCGTGGAGTTCGGTTTATCTTGACCCGGAATCAGTTATTTTCGGTAATTCGTTATTGGATTTACGTGCTTTTTTGCGTAAACATCAAATTGCATTAACTCAGAACGAAACCGAGCCGGAAGATCATATCGGCTTAATGTTATTACTTGCCGCTTATCTTGCGGAAAGTAAACCTGAATTATTACCGGAATATTTGAGTAAACATCTGCTTATTTGGGCGGAACATTATTTCGACTTAGTCGCCCAACAAACGAATTTTCCGTTCTATCAAGGACTTGCATTACTTGCTCAACACACTTTAAAAGATTGGCAACAAAAACTGGCAATTATTGTCCCCCAAGTTTCTTTTTATCGTTAAGCTATGTTAGGCAAAAACAAATTACCACCGCTTGAACTTACGCCGAGAGTTTTTTCTCGTCGGGAGTTATTTACCGGTTTTTTTCGCCATGCTCAACCTAATCGGAGCCAGCTACGAATTGAAAATCGCCCGCCTTTTGCCGCACCGGAACATCTGTTTAGTGCTGCCTGTGACGGATGTGGTAAATGTGCCACGGCTTGCCCAATGGGGGTTATTGATATTCGCCGACAACAAGCGGTATTAGATTTAACTTTTTCCGCTTGTACCCTTTGCGGTAAATGTGCTGAAAACTGTCCGACCCAAGCCCTACATCTTTCTTTTAAAAAAGATACTGAACTCCGTCCCCAATTCTCAACCGCTTGTTTACACACAAAAGGGCAACCTTGCGATAGTTGTATCCAAAGTTGCCCTCAACAAGCGATTTCACCTGAACTCACTATTAATCACGACCTCTGCAACGGTTGCGGAGAGTGTAAACAAGCCTGTTTTATGGCGGCGGTGAGCCTAAAAGGTACGAATTAGTCGGCTAATTTCATTACATAAAGCTGATATAACGGTAAGCCTTGCATAACATGTACTTTGCGCTGATAAGTGTTTACATAATGATCTACGACAGGTTTAACAAGGGTGTAGTGATGTTGTTGCGTAATAGGATCCGGTGACCAACAGTAATCGTCAAAAGCAATGATTCCTTCATGAGAACCAGCTTTATATTTCACAATCTTACTTTGCGGAAAACGTTCTGCAGTGAGAGCAATATTATGATTGAATCGTTCTTCTACACTCATCATATTTAACTCGGCGTGTTCCAGTCCCTCTTGCCATGTATCAAGACAGAAAATTTCAACAGAAGGTTGGTATTTAAGCGCTTCTTCGATAAAGAATGAAGTTGAACTCCCCTCAAAAGAACCGACTTCTAAAATACGAATGGGCTTTAAGTCTTGAAAAATCTTAGCAAGATTCTGAATATTATGAGAGAACCAGTCGGTTGAGTATTGATATGAGGTATTTGATGTGGACATAAGATTTCTCGTGTGTGGTAAGGCTATAGCTGTAATTTAATCGTCATTCTCATAGATATGGGAAAAATTGTAAATGTTTAAACAAACATTTGCGTGATAATGAGGATAAACAAGCGGTAAAATTCCGCTGATATGTTGTAAATTTTTAGGGAAATTTGACCGCTTGTTTGCGACAAAAATATCATTTTGATATACTTCACTCAACATACCTGCTATGCCTATGACTGAGTTTTCTTAGTTACGCACAAATTTGCAGGTTTTTTTTTACACGGAAGATAGAAAATGGGGCAATTTAATAAACCTACAAAATCCAATCAAGAGCTTGTACAACAATGGAAAGCAAGAGGCTTAGTTATATCCGATGAGGCTCGCGCGGAACGTTATTTGGAACATATTAGCTATTATCGTTTTTCCGCTTATACCATTCCTTTTCAACAATTCAACAATCCGAATCATCACTTCAAGCCCAATACAACATTTGACGATATTCTTAATTTATACATCTTCGACCGTGAATTACGTTTGCTTGTATTAGATGCGATTGAACGTATTGAAGTCTCTGTCCGTACACAAATCAGCAATGTAATGGGAACACAAGCTCAAAATCCTTTTTGGTATATGCAAGAAAGCTATTTCAAAAAGGATTTCAATATTTATCGCTTACTCGCTCAGATTGAAAAACAACTGGCTGAAGAACAGCAACGTTTAGAACGTGATGAAAAACATATTCAGAAACGCTACAAAAATAATAATATCGATGAGAAAGAAAGAGATCGCCTGTTAAATAATGTTCGTAAAGAAAATTTCTTACGCCACTATCTCACTCAGTACAGCACACCGAAATTGTTACCCTCGTGGATGATGATTGAAATGCTAACTTGGGGCGAACTTAGTCATTTATATGCAGGGCTATCAGAAAAACATCAAAAACCGATTGCCAAAAATTTAGGCGTACAAGCGCCTATTTTAGAATCTTGGTTAAAAGTTTTAAATGACGTTCGCAATATCTGCGCTCATCACAGCCGCTTATGGAATAGAGAATTTGGACGAGTAATTAAAACCCCAATCAGCCAAAACAGACTATGGCTTTCATCGGAAATCAAGTTGAATAACCAACATATCAACGCAGAAAAACGCCTTTACCCGATTTTAGTCGCAATTCAAGTGCTACTTTATACCATCAGCCCAAATTCAACATGGGCAAAACGCTTGAAGGAATTGTTAGATAGTTATCCTGACATTCAGAAAGAATATATGGGTATTCCACAAAATTGGGAATTAGATAGCTTTTGGGATAAGGCTTTGAGATAAAAATGAGCCACAGCGTGGCTCAACAGGCTCGAAGAGCCTCCTAACCACGTACGGCTCGTACGTGGTTATATGCTCAGTTTGGGCTGGAGTAAAAACAACAAGCGGTTGAGTTTGCAAGATTTTTTGCAGTTCCAACCGCTTGTTGTTTATAAAACTATCTATTTCGATTTGCAAAACGCTCTATAATTTCCATATCATTCATTTCATCATTCGGATCTTCACTAAAGAAAAAACTTAGATTAGTATCCGCTCTAAAATGAGCATATAAAATAGGACGTAATAATTCCGCCTTATTGCTATTCTCAAGACTTCTAACATTAAGTAAACCATTTTCCCTATGCCCATTTCGTCGTACATCATAACAATAAATAGCATTAGGATTATTTGGCTCAAGTCTACGAACCATTAATTGGTTTTCTAACACATTATTTCTTTGTATTATTTTTTCTTGCGGAATAACATCTGAAAATAGCTCTGCAAACTGAACAAATATATCTCTCCAATGACCTCCATTTTCTGGTTGTATATTGAAAAAGTGACAGAATTGATGCGTATTATGAAAGTGTACTTCATAAAAATCACAATATGCTTCAATACTATGATTCACATCATTCACATCAATAAACTCTAATTTAGCTTGAGCATATATATTAGGTTTATGTTCATTATCAGCATATAACCGCAGAATTACGATAGTCTGTACATTATTATATCCAAATCTAAAGGCATCAATAACCCAGCCTAACTGATTCATGCTATTTAATAACAATGGTAAATTTTGGAATCTAATTGGCATATAAAACTCCTATAAAAAAGGATAATAGTAGAAACTATTACCCTTCTAAATAATTATTACTTCAACGCAACCCTCGCATTTCTAAACAATCTCATCCACGCCCCGTCTTCTGTCCAATCTTCAGGATGCCATGAGTTGCTGACTGCGCGGTAAACACGTTCTGGGTGTGGCATCATAATTGCGACACGTCCGTCTGAGTTTGAGATTGCGGTAATGCCGTTTACCGAGCCGTTCGGGTTAGCTGGGTAAATTTCGGTCGGTTGTAAGTTGTTATCGATATATTGTGCGATGACAAGTTTCTGTTCGGTTAAGCCGGCAAGTTGTTGTGCCGATTTGAACTCCACTTGACCTTCACCGTGTGAAACGGCAATCGGCATATGTGAACCCTCCATACCTTGGAACCAATGGCTGTTGGTTTCGTTGATTTTAACTAAACCAACACGTGCTTCGAAGCGTTCCGATTTGTTACGTACGAAACGTGGCCAGTTTTCTGTACCCGGGATAATTTCCGCAAGGTTCGAAACCATCTGGCAACCGTTACATACACCTAATGCAAGCGTATTCGGATTCGCAAAGAATTGGCTGAACTGTTCACGCAACATTGGGTTGAATAAAATTGATTTCGCCCAACCGCCGCCGGCACCGAGTACGTCACCATAAGAGAAGCCACCACACGCAACTAACGCATTGAAATCTTTAAGATTTCTTCTACCCGCCATTAAGTCTGATATATGTACGTCAATCGCATTAAAGCCGGCACGGTCGAATGCCGCCGCCATTTCGTAATGGCTGTTTACGCCTTGTTCACGCAAGATAGCGATAGTCGGCTTCACGCCTTTGTTGATAAACGGAGCGGTAATATCTTCGTTTACATCATAGGTTAAGAAAGTTGATAAACCTTTGTTGTTCGGGTCTTTTTTGATTTCAAATTCTTGATCCGCACATTCCGGATTATCACGTAAACGTTGCATTTGGTGAGTTAATTCCGCCCAAATTCCACGTAATTCTGAACGTTTTTCGTTAAGAAGTTTGAAGCTGCCACGGCTAATCACAAAGCGATCGTCTTCGTGTACCGTACCTAAATCTTTGGTTAAGCCCAGTAAGTTATGTGCATTTAATACTTCACGCACACGCGCTAAATCCGCATCTTTTACTTGAATAACGGCACCAAGTTCTTCGTTGAATAATACTGCTAAATCGTCATCGCCTAACGCTGAAATATCAATTTCTACGCCGCAGTTGCCGGCAAACGCCATTTCCGCAAGGGTAGTAATTAAACCACCGTCCGAACGGTCGTGGTAAGCAAGTAATTTGTCTTCCGCCACCAAGGTTTGCATTGCATTAAAGAAATTTTTGAGGCTTTCTACATTCACAACGTCCGCCGGCTTATCGCCGAGTTGTTTGTAAACTTGCGCTAATGCGGTTGCACCTAAACGGTTTTTACCTTCACCTAAGTCAATTAATAATAAGCTTGATAAGCCTTTATCGGTACGTAATTGCGGGGTAACGGTTTTACGCACATCTTCCACACGAGCGAATGCCGAAATCACTAATGAAAGTGGTGCAGTTACCGATTTTTGCTCACCGTCCTCGATCCACGTAGTGCGCATTGACATTGAGTCTTTACCTACCGGAATCGTAATACCTAACGCCGGGCAAAGCTCTTCACCGACCGCTTTTACTGCTTCATAAAGACCGGCATCTTCACCTTCGTGACCCGCCGCCGACATCCAGTTTGCCGAAAGTTTAATACGTTTTAGTTCACCGATATTGGTCGCTGCGATATTGGTGATCGATTCCGCCACCGCTAAACGTGCAGACGCACCGAAATCTAATAAAGCAACCGGCGCACGTTCGCCCATTGACATTGCTTCACCGTGGTAGCTGTCTAAACTTGCCGTAGTTACCGCACAGTCCGCTACCGGAATTTGCCACGGGCCAACCATCTGATCACGTGCCACCATACCGGTTACCGAACGGTCACCAATGGTGATCAAGAAGGTTTTTTCTGCGACAACCGGTAAACGTAACACACGATGTAGCGCTTCTTTTAATTGGATTTGTTGGCTATCAAGCGGTTGATTTTCAACGGTTTTTGACGAAACGTCACGGTGCATTTTCGGCGTTTTGCCGAGTAACACGTTCATCGGTAAATCAATCGGGTTATTGTCGAAATGATCGTCTTTAAGAGTTAAATGTTTCTCTTCGGTCGCTTCACCGATCACGGCAAACGGCGCACGTTCACGCTCACATAATTCGGTAAATAACGCTAATTTTTCCGGTGCAACCGCTAATACATAACGTTCTTGCGATTCGTTACACCAAATCTCAAGCGGTGACATACCTTTTTCGTCACATAAAATTTTACGTAAATCGAATTTACCGCCACGCTCGCCATCATGAACTAATTCCGGCATTGCGTTAGATAAACCGCCCGCACCTACGTCGTGGATAAATAGAATCGGGTTATCTTCGCCTAACTGCCAGCAACGGTCGATCACTTCTTGGCAACGGCGTTCCATTTCCGGGTTTTCACGTTGAACAGAGGCAAAATCTAGATCTTCTTTCGATTTACCGGAAGCCATAGACGAAGCCGCACCGCCGCCTAAACCGATGTTCATTGCCGGGCCACCAAGTACGATTAATTTCGCCCCAACCGGAATTTCACCTTTTTGCACGTGTTCAGCACGGATATTACCGATACCGCCTGCGAGCATAATCGGTTTATGGTAACCACGTACTTCTTCACCGGCAAAGCTGTTTACTTTTTCTTCATAAGTACGGAAATAACCTAATAACGCCGGACGACCGAATTCGTTATTAAATGCCGCACCGCCTAATGGACCTTCGATCATAATATCGAGTGCCGAAGCGATACGATTCGGTTTTGAAAGCGGGTTTTCCCACGGCTGTTCAAAGTTTGGAATCACAAGGTTAGAAACCGAGAAGCCGGTTAAACCTGCTTTTGGTTTTGCACCGCGACCGGTTGCACCTTCGTCGCGAATTTCACCGCCTGAACCGGTCGCTGCCCCTGGGAACGGCGAGATCGCAGTCGGGTGGTTATGGGTTTCCACTTTCATTAAGATATGTGCATCTTCTTGATGCGCACGATATTGACCGTCTTGATCCGGGAACCAACGACCGACCTTCGAACCTTCCATTACCGCCGCATTATCTTTATAAGCTGAAAGCACGTAATCAGGCGTTTTCTCGAAGGTGTTTTTAATCATTTTGAATAATGATTTTTCTTGTTTTTGACCGTCAATCGTCCAATCCGCATTAAAGATTTTGTGGCGACAGTGTTCCGAGTTCGCCTGTGCGAACATATAAAGTTCGATGTCGTTCGGGTTACGATTTAAAACGGTGAAATTTTCGACTAAATAATCAATTTCATCATCCGCTAACGCTAAACCTAAGTTCACATTCGCTTCTTCTAACGCTTTACGACCGCCGTTTAAAATATCTACGGTGGTAAATGGCTTCGGCTCCTGTTGAGCAAATAAATTTGCCGCTTGTGCTTCGTTATCTAACACCGTTTCTAACATACGGTCGTGTAATAAACCTTTTAAGGTTTCGATTTGTGCCGCCGTCGGCTCCGCGCTGAATTCAAAATAGTAAGCTAAACCACGTTCAATACGATTTACTGCTTGTAAGCCGCAGTTGTGCGCAATATCGGTCGCTTTTGAAGACCATGAAGAGATGGTACCGATACGAGGGGTCACAATTAAGCAAAAACCGGTCGGCTCGTGTTCGGTGAGTGTTGGACCGTAATGTAAAAGCTCTTTAATTTCAGCAGTTTGTGCTGCGCTAAGTTCAGCATTTAAATCGACAAAATGCACATATTCCGCATAGACCGATTTTACCGGTAGCGCATTTTGTTGGAATTTGGTTTGGAATTGGTTAAGACGAAATTCAGAGAGGGCTGGAGAGCCGCGAAAGGTTTGTACAGTCATTGTTGATTCCGTATTTGAGAAATAAAAAAATTCTCTGCCATTATAGCGGATAACGCAAACGTTTGCATTGCAAAATTTTAGGGAAATTCGACCGCTTGTTCCGACTTTTTCTCAGGGATTTAAAAATAATGTGATCGGACTCTAATATTTGGATTTCGTCGCTCGACAGCCAGTCGGCAAGCGGTTAGATTTAGTCGCATTTTTGTAAACTGTTAGTTAAAAAATTATGGAAAGTCGTCATTCGTTAATTATTCGCTATTTGGAAGAATTTCATCAGGCAAGCGTTTTAGAACTTGCCGAACAGTTTAATGTTTCGGTCGAAACGGTGCGTCGAGATTTAAATAAATTGGCGGCGGAAGGGCTGCTACATCGTACTCACGGCGGAGCGGTAAGCAATAAACAACGGGATGTCGGCCGTTCGTTTCATGTTCGCCAGCGTATGAACAGTAATGCGAAAAAAATGATTGCGGATAATGTGATTCATCATTTGTTTCCGGAAGCGACGATTGCGTTAGATGCCAGTTCGACCGCTTGGAATGTGGCACAACGAATTCCGAATATTCCGTGTAAAGTGGTCAGCAGCTCGATGCGGATTATTTACAGCTTATCGCATAAACCGCATATCGAGACGATTGCGACCGGCGGCGTTTATGTCGAAAAATATAATGCGTTTTACGGTCCGTTGTCCGAACAATTGTTATCTCGCTTAAAAATTGATATTGCGATTATTTCCTGTACCGGTGTTGCGGACGGTGCGATTTGGGAATCCAATGAGGTGAATATCGCCTTTAAGCGAAAATTATTAGCGAATAGCAAACAAGTCTTTTTATTAGTCGATCACAGTAAACTTGAACGTAAAGATCGGTTCAAAATGGCGGACTTATCCGAAGTGGATAAGTTATTTGTCAATCAACTTCCCCCTCAAACACTCCAAAATTATTGCGCACAAAATAGTATAGAAATTGTTCTCTAATTGGTCTTTTTGCGAATAAATGCCCGATTTTTTGCCTGTTTTTGCAAAATCGGGCATTTGTTTTTTTGCTTTTTTTAGAAAAAACGGCTTTTTTCTGTGATCGTACTCACAAAACTTTAACGAGTTTGGAGTTTTCCTTCGTTAAAAATCTTGCTTGTGCATAATAGCCCTTGTCGAAACACTCATTTCTCTTTTCTTTTAACCAATCGGGAGATTTTATTATGACAACCTTGAAATCAACTCCAGTAAAAATTGGTATCCGCCCTACAATTGACGGTCGCCGCATGGGGGTTCGTGAGTCTTTAGAAGAACAAACAATGAATATGGCAAAAGCGGTTGCCGAATTATTGCAATCGGAAATTCGCCACCCAAACGGCGATTTTGTCGAATGCGTGATTGCCGACACCACTATCGGCGGCGTAGCGGAAGCGGCGGCTTGTGCCGAAAAATTTAAACTTGAAAATGTCGGTGTGGTGATTACCGTTACCCCTTGCTGGTGTTACGGTTCTGAAACCATCGATATGGATCCGCATATGCCGAAAGCGATTTGGGGCTTTAACGGTACCGAACGCCCGGGAGCGGTGTATTTAGCGGCTGCATTAGCAGGACACAGCCAATTAGGTTTACCGGCTTTCTCAATCTATGGTACGGAAGTTCAAGAAGCGAATGATCAATCTATTCCTGCCGACGTTCGTGAAAAATTATTACGTTTCGCACGTGCCGGTTTAGCGGTTGCGAATATCCGCGGTAAATCTTATTTATCTATCGGTTCCGTTTCAATGGGGATTGCCGGTTCTATCGTAAATCAACCGTTCTTCCAAGAATATCTCGGTATGCGTAACGAATACGTCGATATGACCGAAATTAAACGCCGCTTAGATCGCAAAATTTACGATGAAGAAGAATTTAAACTTGCGATGGAGTGGGTAAAACAATATTGCAAAGACGGTATTGATGTCAATGCGGAACAAAACCAACGCAGTCCGGAAGAACGAGCCAAACTTTGGGAAGATGTGGTGAAAATGACCATTATCGGACGTGATTTAATGGTGGGTAATCCACGTTTAGCCGAACTCGGTTATGTAGAAGAATCAATGGGTCATAATGCGGTTGCCGCCGGTTTCCAAGGACAACGTCAATGGACCGACCATTTACCGAACGGCGACTTTATGGAAGCGATTCTAAATTCAACCTATGACTGGAACGGTGTGCGTGCGCCGCACATTTTAGCTACTGAAAACGACTCGTTAAACGGTGTCGGTATGTTGTTGGCAAATCAATTAACTGGTCAAGCGCAAATCTTTGCGGACGTGCGTACTTATTGGAGTGAAGATTCGGTTGAACGTGTTACAGGCTGGCGTCCGGAAAGCGGTTTCTTACACCTATTGAATTCCGGTTCGGCTGCATTAGACGGTACCGGTCAGCATACGGATAAAGACGGTAATCCGGTCGTTAAACCGGCTTGGGAAGTGACCGAAGAAGACGGTAAACGCTGCTTAGAAAATACCCGTTGGTGTCCGGCTGTACACGAATACTTCCGTGGCGGCGGCTTATCTTCTCAATTCTTAACCAAAGGCGGTATGCCGTTCACCATGCACCGTATCAACATTATTAAAGGTCTTGGTCCTGTATTGCAAATCGCAGAAGGTTGGTCGGTCGAATTACCTCAACACGTACATGAAACCTTAAGCAAACGTACCGACCAAACATGGCCTTGTACTTGGTTTGTACCACGTTTAACCGGTAAAGGTGCGTTTACCGATGTATATAGCGTGATGGCGAACTGGGGTGCAAACCACTGTGTGGCGACTTACGGTCACGTGGGTGCGGACTTAATTACTTTAGCTTCAATGTTACGTATTCTGGTATGTATGCATAACGTCGAAGATAAAGATGTGTTCCGTCCAAGTGCATGGAACGGTTTCGGTCAAGATAAAGAAGGCCAAGATTACCGTGCATGTGCAAACTTCGGTCCGTTATATAAATAAAACATATCCTCCCTCTCCCTCTACGGGAGAGGGGTTTTACCCACTTTAGAACGGAAGTAAAGGGAGAATAATATTTATGTCTATTGCCCTTATTTTTGACTGCGGTGCGACGAATTTACGTACGATTGCCATTGATCAAAGCGGGAAAATTCTCGCGATGCAACACCTTGCCAATAATACCCAAGCAGGGGAAGAAAACCCTGATTATCACATTTGGGATATTGAAGAAATTTGGCAAAAATTGATGGCTTGTGCAAAAAGCACCCTTTCACAACTTTCAGCGCAACAACGCCAATCTATCGTAGGGATTTCCGTGACGACCTTTGGCGTGGACGGCACGATTTTTGATAAAGCCGGCAACCAGCTTTATCCGATTATTTCTTGGAAATGCCCTCGTACGTTACCGATTATGGCGGAGCTTGCCGATAAAATTGACGTAGAAGCACTTTATCAACGTAACGGGGTAGGGCATTATAGTTTTAACACTTTATTCAAATTATTATGGTTGAAACAACATAAACCTGAACTTTATGCTCAGGCGGACAGTTTTCTGTTTATCTCGTCTATTTTGACCTATCGCCTAACCGGCGTGCAAAGTACCGACCGCACTATGGCTGGGACTTCTATGATGACCAATATTGAAAACGATGATTGGGATAAAGAGGTTCTCTCATTATTAGGCTTAACCGAAGCGCATTTCCCACCGATGAAAAGTGCCGGCGAAGTTATCGGTACTTTAAAAACAACATTAGCCGATGAGTTAGGTTTAAGCGATCAAATTCCGGTAATTTCTTGCGGTCATGATACGCAATTCGCCATTTTCGGCTCCGGAGCCGGTTATAACCAACCGGTATTAAGTTCGGGAACGTGGGAAATTTTAATGTCGCGTTGCCAACAAGCTAAACCTGAATGGAAATTTGTTGAGCAAGGTTTGACGATTGAATTTGACAGTCAATCCGGCGGTTTCAACCCCGGCGTGCAATGGGTTGCGTCCGGTGTGATGGAATGGTTGGGCAAACGTTTCTTTGCCGATGTAGTCGGTCAAGATAATTATTACGGCACGATGATCTCCGAAGCACAATCGGTGCCGGCAGGTGCAAACGGTGTGAAATTAGTCGGTAATTTTGACGGTACGACAACGGAAAGCGGATCGATTACCGGTTTGTCCATGCATACAAGCCGCGGCGAAATTTACCGTGCCGGCTTGGAATATATGGCGTATCGCTTAAAAGCCGGTTTAGCCGTTTTAGAACAGGTCGGTCAATTTAATGCGGAAAGTTTGATTTGTGTCGGCGGCGGTTCTAAAAACGCCCTTTGGAATCAAATTCGTGCCGATGTGTTAAATCGACCGCTGGATGTGGTGGATTTCCCTGAGAGTACCGTGTTGGGTGCGGCAATGTTCACTTTTGCCGGTGCGGGTGTTTTCTCATCGCCGGAACAAGCGCAACAGGCAATGAAACCGAATGTACAACGAGTAGAACCATCAACTAACAGTCAGTTTTATTAATCATCATTAAGTTACGAATCCCTATCTATATTAGCTGCAAGCGATCGAATTTCTTGCCGGCTTTGTGAAGTGCTGCCCAAAAACGACCGCTTGGTGAAAATTTAGGCATTCGTTCTAGGAAAAAACAGGAGTTCAAGATGTTAAAAGGTATTCATCCGGCAATTTCTCCGGAATTACTCAAAGTGTTAGCGGAAATGGGGCACGGTGACGAATTAGTCCTTTCCGATGCGCATTTTCCGGCGCATTCGATTCATTCCAAAGTGATTCGTGCGGACGGTATCGGTGTCGCCACTTTATTAGAAGGAATTTCGGCGCTGTTTGAATTCGACCAGTATGTCGAAGCCCCGTTAGCAATGATGCAAGCCGTACCGGGAGACACGTTGGATCCGAGTGTCGAAGAACGTTATTTAGCCGCAATTAAAAAAGTAAACGGCATAGCCCCGAAAGTCGAGCGAGTAGAACGCTTTGCTTTTTACGATCGTGCGAAAACCGCTTATGCGGTCGTGGTTACCGGCGAGTTAGCGAAATACGGCAACATCATCATCAAAAAAGGGGTTACGCCCGTTAAATAAAAATTTACACCATTAACAGAATTCATCATAAAAAATTAAAGGAGTTCACTATGAATCGCAGAGAACTGGCTCGACAAATTATCGATACTTGCCTTGAAATGACACGTCTCGGTTTAAACCAAGGGACGGCAGGTAATGTTAGCGTACGTTATCAAGACGGTATGCTGATTACTCCAACCGGTACGCCGTACGAACAAATGACCGAAGACAGTATCGTTTATGTGGATAAAGACGGTAAACACGAAGACGGTAAGTTACCGTCAAGCGAATGGCAATTCCATTTAGCCGTGTATGAAGCGCGTCCGGAATTAAATGCGGTCGTGCATAATCACGCATTGAATTGCGCCGCCGCTTCTATCCTCGGCGAAGATATTCCGGCTATTCACTATATGATTGCTTGTACCGGAACCGATCATATTCCATGCGTACCTTATGCGACTTTCGGCACACACAAATTAGCCGATTATGTGCGTGAAGGGATTAAGCAAAGTAAAGCGATTTTACTGGCGCATCACGGCTTAATTACCGCAGATAAGACCTTGGATAAAGCATTAGGTATTGCTCATGAAGTTGAAGTAATTGCAGAGTGGTATCTAAAACTGCTTGCAACAGGCAGACCGCTTCCGACGTTATCCAAAGAAGAGATGCAAACCGTATTGGAAAAATTCAAATCTTACGGTTCTTGGGTCGAAGAAAAATAAATGTAATCGAGAAATGTAATCGAGAAATGTAATGACATCTTCATAAACAACGAAAAAGGAACGTCCTATGACAGCTAAAGTTCTTGAGAAAAAATTTGTGGTGCCATTTATCCTGATCACCACGCTATTTGCCCTTTGGGGTTTTGCAAATGATATTACCAACCCGATGGTAGCTGTATTCCAAACCGTAATGGAAATTCCGGCTTCCGAAGCCGCTCTCGTACAGTTCGCTTTCTACGGCGGTTACGGTACGATGGCGATTCCCGCCGCATTGTTTGCCAGCCGTTATAGCTATAAAGCGGGTGTATTATTAGGTTTAGCATTATATGCCATTGGGGCGTTCCTGTTTATCCCGGCGGCAAAATATGAACAGTTCTCGTTCTTCCTTTGGTCGCTTTATATTCTTACGTTCGGTTTAGCGTTCTTGGAAACTACGGCGAACCCGTTCATTCTTTCAATGGGTGATCCGGCAACCGCAACCCGTCGTTTAAATTTAGCGCAATCTTTTAACCCGCTAGGTTCGATTACCGGTATGTTTGTCGCTTCACAAATCGTTTTAACCAACCTTGAATCGGAAAAACGTGATGCGGCGGGTAACTTACTGTTCAATACTTTATCGGAAGCGGAAAAAGCGGTGGTTAGAACCAACGACTTAGAAATGATTCGTAACCCGTATGTGGCGATTGGTATTGTGGTATTGGTGGTCTTTATCATTATTGCGCTTTACAAAATGCCTGCAACCAAAATGGATGAACACGGTAAAATCTCTGTGAAAGAATCATTCGGTCGTTTAATTAAAAATGCACGTTATCGTGAGGGTGTGATAGCACAAGTATTCTATGTCGGTGTGCAAATTATGTGTTGGACCTTCATTATCCAATATGCGGAACGTATTGGTTTAACTAAAGCGGAAGCGCAAAACTGGAATATTGTGGCAATGGCGCTCTTTATCAGTAGCCGCTTTATCAGTACTGCTGTGATGAAATATCTTAAAGCGGAATTAATGTTGTTCCTGTTTGCTGTAGGCGGTTTCTTCAGTATCTTAGGGGTAATGTTTATTGACGGTATGGGCGGTTTATATTGCCTTGTATTGACCTCCGGTTTTATGTCACTAATGTTCCCGACTATCTATGGTATTGCGCTTGACGGACAACGTGAAGAATCGGCACTCGGTGCGGCTGGTTTAGTAATGGCTATCGTGGGCGGTGCGTTAATGCCGCCGCTTCAAGGTTCGATTATCGATATGGGTACGGTTGCGGGTATGCCGGCGGTAAACTTCTCATTTATCCTACCGTTAATTTGCTTCGTTGCTATCGCTATCTACGGTTTCCGCTGCTGGAAAGTGTTAGTTAAATAACTATAAAAGGAGCTATCAAGCGGTCGAGTTTTCCATAAAATTTGCAAAAAAATCAGAAAATAAGACCGCTTACCTTCCTTATCGGAAAATGAATTTTTAACTTTAAGAAGGAATATTGTATGTCAAATCGTTTGATTCTGAATGAAACCAGTTACCACGGTAAAGGTGCGATTCAACACATTGTGTATGAAGTCAAAAGTCGCAGTTTTAAAAAAGCATTAGTGGTAACCGATAAAGATTTAATTAAATATAACGTCGCTTCAAAAGTCACCGATTTATTAGATGCGGCGGGATTACCTTACGAAATATTTGACGCAGTAAAAGCGAATCCGTCGGTCGATGTGATCAAAGCCGGTGTAGAAAAATTTAAAGCATCCGGTGCGGATTATCTGATTGCCATCGGTGGCGGATCCCCGATTGATAGTGCGAAAGCAATCGGGATTATCATCAATAACCCTGAATTTAGCGATGTATTATCGTTAGAAGGTGTGGCACCGACGCATCAAAAATGTATTCCGATCATTGCAGTACCAACCACCGCTGGTACGGCAGCAGAGGTTACAATTAATTACGTGATTACCGATGAAGAGAAAAAACGTAAGTTCGTTTGTGTGGACGTGCACGATGTACCTGCGGTGGCGGTGGTAGATCCGGATATGATGTCCTCTATGCCGAAAGGCTTAACCGCGGCAACCGGTATGGATGCTTTAACCCATGCGATTGAAGGTTATATCACTAAAGCGGCGTGGGAATTAACTGATGCGTTACACTTAAAAGCGATCGAAATTATTGCTCGTAGCTTACGCGGTGCGGTGGAAAATGATCCGCAAGGGCGTGAGGGAATGGCTCTCGGTCAATATGTTGCCGGTATGGGTTTCTCAAATGTCGGTTTGGGTGTAGTACACGGAATGGCACATCCGCTTTCTGCTTATTACGATACGCCGCACGGTATCGCCAACGCGGTGTTATTACCTTATGTGATGGAATTTAATAAAAATTACACGGGTGAGAAATATCGTGAAATCGCACGCGCAATGGGCGTGAAAGGCGTGGATGAAATGACTCAGGCGGAATACCGTGATGCGGCGGTAGCGGCGGTAAAACAGCTTGCGATAGATGTCGGTATTCCGGAAAAACTTTCGCAAATCGGAGTAAAAGAAGAAGATTTGGTTGCGCTTTCTATTGATGCGTTTAACGACGTATGTACGCCGGGAAATCCGAGAGAGTGTACGGCGGAAGAAATTTTGGAAGTATATAAATTAGCTTATTAATACTCACCTAAAAAAATCAACCGGTCAGGCGAATAACTTGACCGGTTTTTTTATGTTAAGTAATAAAAAATTATCCTATTTAAATTTATAGATTAAAATTTATATAAATTGAGTAGAAAATAACCCCGAGTTTTTGAAATGCTATTTCAAAAACCATAAAAAACATGTTTTTATTTTTTCTTTTTATTTATAGGAACTTATTATGGGCATCTTCGAACAAACAAATCCGAGCCGTCGTCGTTACGGTTTAGCGGTATTCGTCGGTATTATCGCCGGTATTATTTCAGCATTCGTAAAATGGGGTGCGGAACATCCTTTCCCACCGCGTAGCCCGATCGATTTATTCCAATCTGCGTGTCCGCAACCGGTTTTAGACGCATTAAATTCAGGCTCATTAGCGATGAACAGCGCATTAGAGCAATGCTCTCGTGCGGTATTAAACCCTCCGGCGGTTTTCTTACGTGATTACATCGGTATCGACCCTTATAACACGGTTGCATTTACTTTTGCGGATCACACATTTAACTCAATCGGCGTAACACATATGATTTTCTCATTAGTGTTCGCTATCGGTTACTGCTTAGTTGCGGAAGTATTCCCGAAAATTAAATTCTGGCAAGGTATCGGTGCAGGTATCATCGCAAACATCTGTGTACACTACATCACATTCCCGGCATTAGGTTTAACACCGCTGGTTGCGGAATGGCCTTTATACGAACACATTTCAGAATTAGTCGGTCACATCTTCTGGTTCTGGACAATTGAGGTCATTCGTCGTGATTTACGTAACCGTATTACCAAAGAGCCGGATGCGGAAGTGCCGTTAAATCAAGCTCATCGTTAATTTATCGTTTAAATGTGAAAACCACTCTTATCGAGTGGTTTTTTCTTTGGTGCAAGCGGTCGAATTTTCCGTTTTTCTTACCTGTACAAAATAACTAAACGCTATAAAAAATAGCTTCTTATACTTTCCCTTTCTAATTAATTAGATCAACAATTCCTCCCGTTTTTAAATCTTTTATTTTAACCGCACCTACTGTTTACTATGAATTGGTCTTACGTTGTTAATGCGATTCCACGCTTTATTGACGCGGCAATCATTACGCTCCAGCTTTCATTTTGGGGGATTTTGCTGTCGTTAGTCTTCGGCTTATTGATCGCGATTGTTACCGCTTATCAAGTTAAACCGTTTTACGGCTTAGCTCGCGGTTATATTGAATTATCTCGTAATACTCCTCTGCTTATTCAACTCTTCTTTCTTTATTACGGCTTACCGAAAATCGGCATTAAATGGGACGGTTTTACCTGTGGGATTATTGCCTTAGTTTTTCTTGGCGCAAGCTATATGGCGGAAGCGTTACGTGCCGGTTTACTCGCGGTACCGAAAGGACAAGCCGAAGCGGCAAAAGCGATCGGGTTAAATCGTTTTCAGGTGTTTCGCTATGTGATTTTTCCGCAAGCTTGGGCGGTATCCATTCCGGCTATCGGTGCAAATGTGCTGTTTTTAATTAAAGAAACATCGGTTATTAGTGCGGTTGCCGTGGCGGAATTAATGTTTGTGACCAAAGATATCATCGGTATGGATTACAAAACCAATGAAGCCTTGTTCTTACTGTTTGCCATCTACTTAGTGATTTTATTGCCGATTTCACTGTTAGCTCGCCACTTTGAAAATAAAGTACGGAGTGCAAAATATGGGGTTTGATTGGTTATTCGAAGGGCAAAATACCGCCAGACTTGCACAAGGCTTATGGCTAACCGCCCAGATTTCATTTATTTCGGTCGGTTTATCCTTGATATTCGGCACACTATTCGGCTTACTGATGCGAGCGAATAATGTATTTGTACGTGCCGTTTGTCGTTTTTATTTGGAAACCATTCGTATCGTACCGATTTTAGTTTGGCTATTTGCGCTCTACTTTGGGCTATCTACTTGGTTTAATCTGCATATCAGCGGTTTTTGGGTGTGTATATGGGTATTTACCTTATGGGGTGTTGCCGAAATGGGCGATTTGGTACGAGGAGCGTTAGCCTCGATTGAAAAACACCAAATCGAATCCGCAAAAGCATTAGGTCTAAATCGTTGGCAGATTTTTCAATATATCGAATTACCACAAGGTACACGTCGAGTATTACCGGGGGCGATTAATCTGTTTACCCGCATGGTAAAAACCAGTTCGCTTGCCGCCTTAATCGGGGTGATCGAAATGGTTAAAGTCGGACAGCAAATTATCGAAAATGCGTTATTGACGAATCCAAGTGCCTCCTTTTTTGTCTATGGCTTAATTTTTATTCTGTATTTTCTGATTTGCTATCCGTTATCTTTATTCGCAACACGCTTAGAACATAAATGGGAGAGCTAAATGGCGTTACTTTCTATCCGTAATTTACATAAAAAATATGGCGAAACGGTCGCCATTCCCAATTTGGATTTGGATTTAGCCAAAGGCGAAGTAGTAGTGATTTTAGGCCCGTCCGGCTGTGGTAAAAGTACGTTATTACGCTGCATAAACGGTTTGGAGGAAAAACAAGGCGGTAGCATTGTGATGCAAGATGTCGGCGAATTCGGTAAAGATTTAAGCTGGGAAGCCTCTCGCCAAAAAGTCGGTATGGTGTTCCAAAGTTACGAGTTATTCGCACATTTAAATGTGATCGAGAATATTTTATTAGGCCCGATCAAAGCCCAACAACGTTCACGCCAAGAAGTCGAGGCGCAAGCGGATAAATTACTCGCTCGTGTTGGTTTACTCGATCGAAAAAACGCCTTCCCTCGAGAATTATCCGGCGGACAAAAGCAACGTATTGCGATTGTACGTGCCTTGTGTATGAATCCGGAAGTGATTTTACTCGATGAAATTACTGCGGCACTCGACCCGGAAATGGTGCGAGAAGTCCTAGATGTGGTACTGGAACTGGCGGAAGAAGGAATGTCGATGCTAATCGTTACCCACGAAATGGGCTTTGCCGAGAAAGTGGCGGATCGGATTGTCTTTATGGATAAAGGTGTGATTATCGAACAAGCACCGCCGCATCAGTTTTTTAAACAACCGCAAACCGAAAGAGCTAAACAGTTCTTAAACGGGATGGATTACTAATTTATACAAGCGGTTAAATTTAGCCAATTTTTTACAAACTATATTAACGAGGAGAGTTCTATGAAACTTAGCACAACATTAAAAACATTACTGATAACCGCAATTACAGCTTTTACCTTAACCGCATGTGACAATGGGAATAACGCTCAATCTTCAACAGCAAAAGATAGTGTGGCACAAATTAAAGAAAAAGGGGTAATTCGTATCGGTGTATTCGGCGATAAACCGCCGTTCGGTTATGTCGATGCAAACGGAAAAAGCCAAGGTTTTGATGTCGAAATTGCCAAAGAGATTGCCAATGATTTACTCGGCAGTCCGGACAAAGTGGAATTTGTCTTAACCGAAGCGGCAAACCGTGTCGAATACCTTAAATCGAATAAAGTCGATCTGATTTTAGCGAACTTTACTAAAACGTCGGAACGTGCGGAAGTCGTTGATTTTGCCGCACCTTATATGAACGTAGCATTAGGTGTTGTTTCGCCGAAAGGTGCATTAATTACCGACCTCAAACAGTTGGAGGGTAAAACCTTATTAGTTAATAAAGGCACAACTGCCGATGCCTATTTCACTAAAAATCACCCGGAAATTAATCTGTTGAAGTTTGATCAAAACACCGAAACCTTTGATGCATTGAAAGACGGACGCGGCGTAGCGTTAGCCCACGATAACGCGTTGGTCTGGGCGTGGGCAAAAGAAAACCCGACCTTTGACGTGGCAATCGGTAGCGTAGGACCTGCGGAACAAATCGCTCCGGCGGTACAAAAAGGTAATCAAGCTCTGTTGGATGTGATCAATAAAGAAATTGCCGAATTTAAAACCAACGGCAAATTAAAAGCGGCTTATGAGAAAACGTTAGTGCCGGTTTACGGCGATAAACCGGAGTTACTTGCGCAATAAGCATTTGAGTTATATCTAAAAAGCGCAAAGAAATCATGGTTTCTTTGCGCTTTTCTTTGGCTCTAAATTTACTTTGCGTTCACTAAAAGGTAAACTGGAATTTATATATAGAAATCAATAAGGTGATTTTGAGTGGCGCAATGTTCTATCACTAAATCGTTAATTTTCTCACGCGGAATTTTAAAGATCCCTCATTTAAATGCTTTCTTACATGATAGTGAGTTAATCTCTTATTCTCGTTTGACCAAAACGATTCGAGCGGATAATGTCATCGGTTGGGGATTACGCCCCTCTGCGGACAAAGCTCGTGCTTATGCCGAACAACATCATCTTCCTTATATTGCATTAGAAGACGGTTTTTTACGTTCGCTCGGGCTGGGTGTTATGGGCTATCCGCCTTTCTCCGTTGTGTATGATGATGTCGGTATTTATTACGACACGACACGTTCATCCCGCTTAGAGCAGCTGATTCTCAGTTCGCATTTTAGCGCAACCGATCTTCAACAGGCGGAGCAAGCCGTGCGGCTAATTGTTCGTCATCAGTTATCAAAATATAACCATAATCTTGATTATGTTTCCAATGAACCGAAAACAAGTGAAATCGTATTAGTCATAGATCAAACCTTTGGTGATATGGCGGTAAAATACGGTCGGGCGAATGAATCCGATTTCCAACAAATGCTGGATGCGGCGATTGGTGAAAATCCCGATGCTCAAATTTGGGTAAAAACGCATCCGGATGTAATTAGCGGAAAGAAAAAAGGTTATTTAACCGATTTACATCGTTACGGTAACCGAATTCGTTTATTCGCGGAAGACGTTAATCCGATCTCTCTGTTGAATCGGGTTGATAAGGTCTATTGCGTTACTTCACAGATGGGATTTGAGGCGCTACTGTTAGGTAAACCGGTGATTACGTTTGGTATTCCTTGGTTTGCCGGCTGGGGAGTAACGGAAGACAGACATCCGGATATTGATGTGTTAAAGCGTTCGCAACGTCGTGAGAATCGTTCTTTTCTGCAATTGTTTGCCGCAGCTTACCTACAATATAGCCGTTATATTAATCCGTATTCGGGAAAAGTCGGTACGATTTTTGATGTTATCGATTATCTGAGCAAAGCGAAAATATTGAATCAACGATTAAGCGGTCATCTTTATTGTGCCGGTATGTCGTTGTGGAAACGAGCTGTGATTAAGCCGTTTTTTAACTTGCCTTTATGCCGATTACATTTTGTCGGCTCATTAAAAACGTTGGAAAAAAGAACGCTTGAAAAAGATGCTAAATTATTAATTTGGAGCCAAGGAAAACCGGAAGTGTTAGCTTATTCTGAAAAGCATCATATTCCGCTTTTACGTATGGAAGACGGCTTTATTCGATCTGTCGGCCTGGGATCTAATTTAGTTGCACCGTTATCATTGGTGATTGATGATTTAGGTATTTATTTTAATGCACAAACGCCTTCTCGTTTAGAAGAGATTTTATTGCATCAAGAATTTAGTGAGCAGGATTTAGTCCTAGCGAAAAAATTACAAACTCGCTTATTAGAAGCAAATATCGGCAAATATAATGTGGGAAGTGCCGGCTTCCAACTTAATGTCACGGATAAACGTACCATTTTAGTACCCGGTCAGGTGGAAGATGACGCTTCTATTCGTTTCGGTTCTCCGGAAATTAAGAAAAATTTGGATTTGTTGCGTAAGGTTAGAGAATTAAATCCTAATGCTTACATTATTTATAAACCGCATCCGGATGTAGTTAGCGGTAATCGACAAGGGCATATACCGACCGAACAAGCGGTCGAATTTGCCGATGAAATTGTCGAAAACGCCAATATCTTAGACTGCATCAACCAAGTTGATGAAGTACATACGATGACCTCATTAGCCGGTTTTGAAGCATTATTACGTGGGAAAATCGTGCATTGTTACGGACTGCCTTTTTATTCAAATTGGGGATTAACCGAAGATTATCTTTCGCTTGAACGTCGTCACAGAAAGTTATGTTTGGAAGAACTTATTTCGGCGGTACTGGTATATTATCCTCAATATGCCGATCCGGAAAATGCGACGATGATTAATGCGGAACAAGCGATTGCAATTCTGCAACAACAAAAACTACAGCTATCACATAGCGGTATTAAACGTCCGTGGATCGCCAAACAGTTTGGTAAATTGAAACAGCTTTATCGCACATTGCAATAAGAATTTTTAAAGAGTATTACCTATGATTAGTCATTATTTGGATGATTTGATTGAAAATGCGGATCGAATCCTGTTATTACAAGGTCCGATAGGCTCTTTTTTTACCGATCTGTCGGAATGGCTACGTACTCAAAATAAAACGGTATTTAAAATCAATTTAAATGCCGGTGATGAATATTTTTACCCGAATAGCGTTTTAAATACGTTTGCTTATCGCGATAGCCTAGAAAACTTTCATCATTATCTAGTGAGTTTTTGTCAAACTCATCATATTGATCAGGTGATTTGTTTCGGCGATAACCGTAAGTACCACAAAATTGCAAAAAAAGTATGTCAATCTTTATCCGTTGGTTTCTGGGCGTTTGAAGAGGGATATTTCCGTCCTAATTACGTTACTTTTGAAAAAAGCGGAGTAAACGCCTATTCGCCGATTCCATGTGATGCAACGTTTTTCTCTCAATTTGAGAACTTACCCGAGCCGGCAAAACCGCAGCATGTCGCAAAAGGCTTTTGTCCGATGGCGAAATTGGCGATTCAATATTACGTTTCCGCTTATTATCGTCGTCACCATTATCCTAAATATCGCCATCATCGTTTATTAAATGTCTTATATTATGTGAAATTATGGTCGATATCCGGAGTGAAACGTTTACACTATTATCTATATGATTGGAATTTTGCAAAACGAATAGAAAAAGGGGAATTCGGCGATTTCTTTATTTTGCCTTTACAGGTTTATGACGATAGCCAAATTCTGGTTCACAGCGATTATTCGAGCGTAGAGGCGATTTTACGCGAAGTGTTATTATCTTTTGCGACGAAAGCACCTAAGCACCTACGTTTGATCGTAAAACATCACCCGATGGACCGCGGCTTTATTGATTACGGTAAAGTGATTGACGAATATCTGGAGCAATATCCCGATCTGAAAAAACGAATTTACTATATTCACGATGTACCGATGCCGGTTTTCTTACGTCACGGTAAAGGAATGGTCACGCTAAACAGTACCAGCGGTATTTCGGCATTACTACACAATATGCCGGTGAAAACCTTAGGTCGTGCCAATTATGATTTTGCCGGGCTGACCTATCAAGGCAGCTTAGATGACTTTTGGGTAAATCCGGAAAAACCGGATGACGGATTATTTAATGCTTACCGAAAATTCCATCTGCATAAAACGCATATTAACGGTAGCTTCTATAACAAGGTGATTTTGCGTTATCCGTATAATCGAAGCTAATCTTAAACAACAAGCGGTTATTTTTTGTAAAATCTTCACAAAAAATAACCGCTTTTCTAATCTATTCTCTAAAAGATCACTTCTAAACGCATAAAGGTATTGATGAAGTGGTTACGATCTTTGTCTTTATCGTTATAGAAGCTGATTTCCGGTTGAATAAACACCCAATTACGGAAAATCGGTTGGCGATAGCTGATAAATGGACCGTAGGAATTAAATTTCGAGTAACCTTTATCAAAGCGTCCGCCCATAAATACGCCGTAGCTTAAACGTTTGAGCGGCGTGAAATTATGTTGTCGATATAAACTGTTGCCCCAGCCGGTTTCTTCATCCACGTCATGCGTATATTGTAGGAAAGTATGATTCATAATGAAGGTGTTTTCACTGTCAATATAGCGATTTTCCAAATTAGTACGTAAGTAGTGCTTACTATTGGTACCGTAACGGTAAATTTGTTCTAAGCGCGTACCGAAATTGTCGGTAATATCCCATGTTTTACTTAAGCGCAATCGTCCGAAAATATCGCCGCCGGAACGAATCCCGCCGTCCAAATCGCTTTCGATGCCTAAACGTTTAATTTCGTTTGACCAACGTAAACCGATAGAGGCATTATCGTTCCGTGCCTGACGGCTGTCGTAATTACGATCACGAGGCAGATTACGGTAATTTTGCCCTACATGGTTTTTATCGCGCGCTTGGTTTTCCAAATCTTCATCACCGAATACCACACTCACGTGTTTTTTCAGTACCGGTAATCTGATTTTACCTCGCACACGCGGTTTATAGGAAAAACGGTCGTGTTTATTCCATTGATTGTCTAACATTACTCGCAAACTTGCCGATGCCGGTTTGTTCGGATCGGTTTCGCCCAGCCAATCGTTAATACCGTTTGACCAGTCGTGCAATTTGGAACGGATCGAACTGCGTTGTTGATCCGCCCAAGTGTTTTCGGTTTCGGTTGTTTCATTTGCGAAAGCAGGAGCGGAAAGTACGGCGGATAATACGATGCAGGTAAGTTTGAGCTGTTTCATAGGCGTGATCTTCATTAAGAAATTTGAAGCTATCATAATCCAAATTAGCCTGTGATTCAAAAGCAATGCGTGATATTTCGGCGGTAATCATAAGAAAGCGGTCGATTTGCAAGAATTTTTTACAAATCGACCGCTTGTTATTTTTCAAAAGAGAAAGAAATTAAGCCCAGTATTTATCCACTTCGGCACGAATCGCTTCGGCGGTTTGTTTACCTTTTTCGCCGACTAAAGCACGACCTGCGATAAAGGCTTTGGCATTTTTGATTTCTTTAAATAAGTGAATATCTTCCGGTACGATACCGCCGGTGATAGAGAGTTCTAAGCCGAGTGCGGAAAGTTGTTTCATTAATTCGACATCTTCCGGCGTCCAACCTTTACCTGCCAATTCCGCATCGCGAGAACGGTGATAAATCGCTTGTTTTACGCCTAATTCAACCCATTCTTTCGCATCTTTTTCTACCGTCCAGTTACCGTAGATTTCGATTTGGATTTCTTTCTTCACTTTGAGTTTCGGATGCGCCGCATTGAAATCGTCCGCCACTTTCTTACATGCCGCTTTGGTTGCCGGATGTGCCGCTGCTGAAACGGTCAGCCAGTCTGCGCCCGCTTCGAATGCCATTTTCGCTAAAATCGCACCGCCGTCGGTGGTTTTTAAGTCGCATACGATAATATGATTCGGATGTAACGCACGTAAGGTGGAAACCGCTTTCATTCCTTCCGCACAAGCAAGGATCGTACCGCACTCAATAATTTCTACTACGCTTTCCGCTTGTTTCGCATCCGCAACCGCTTTTTCTAAACTTAATGAATCTAATGCAATTTGAAGTAATGGTTTTGACATATTTTGTTCCTTTTACGAATTGTTAAATGGTACTTTATTCCTCTCTCCCGCTAATGGGAGAGCGACCGCTTGTTGAAGCGTTTAGCGAAACAAGCAGAGAGAGGGAGAATTTCTAGCCGGCTAACGCTTGATCAATCACCGCATAAACGTCTTCTTTAGTTTGGCAACGTAAGATTTTGGCTAAATCTACGCCGGTATCACTGTCCGGATCATCCAATACCTGAGTAATTTCCATTAAACCTTCCATATGCTTATCCGAATCGCTGCCCGCAAGAGTAACCAGTACCGAAACCGGTTCGTCTTCGCCGTCAAAGGTAATCGGCTCCGCTAAAGTAACTAACGCAAACGATGTTTTAATTACCCCTTCTTCTGGACGAGAGTGAGGCATTGCAAGACCTGGGGCAAGAATAATATAAGGTCCTATTTTCTCAATATTTTCAATAATGCTGGTGTAATAACGAGGCTCTATCGCACCTGATTTTTCTAATAAATCCGTACCGAGTTTGATCGCCGCTTTCCAGTCCGCCGCACGTTGATTTAAAAGGATTGAATTATTTTCGATAAGCGATTCTTTTAACATAGCTTTGCTTCCTTTAAGTTGGATAAGTTTAATTTAATCGGAAATAAACCGCCCCTATTAAGAGGCGGAGATAAGATTATTGATATTTTTTAATCAGAGCTAATAACTCTTCACCGAAGGTATTCGGATTTAACATATTTTGTACGCCTAACACCGAGATATGTTCATTTGCCACAATCTCATTTTGTAAGTGTTTAGAACATACGATGATATCCACCGAACCGACTTTACCTTTATGATCGGTAACCGCACAAGAGTCCATAATATTCGGTACGCCGCGTTTATCAAGGTATTGTTTAATTTTCATTTTCATCATCATGGATGAACCCTGACCGGAACCGCATACCGCTAAAATACGTACCGCTTTGGTTTCGCTTTGCGTATTGTCTGTTTCCGCTTGTTCCGGCACTTCTTCTTCAATCGGTTCGCCGAAACCGTATAATTGGTCTACGGTTTTGCCTTCCGCTTTCGCTCTCGCTTCATCGGCACGTAATTGTTTACCGGCAAACGCCATATAAACAAGGGCTAAGGCGATACATACGAAGGTTGCGCCCGCTGGGCTAAAGAACATACCTTGGATAATCGGTGGGAATAATAACGCCCAGTCCGCCATACCCATCCAACCGTTAAAGCCTGCGCCGCCTTCCGTACTGGTAATTAAGCTTACCACCCAGGCTGAACCGAGTACCTCGATGATACCCATCACGAAACAGATTTTCATCACCGCTTTCCAGCCGCCGAAATGGTTTGCGAATACGCCGATTGTCGCATTAGAGAAGAACATCGGGATAAAGCCCGGGATAATTAACACCGCAGCCGAAGCGTCGCCGCCGAATTGTTGATAAGCGATTAATAATCCGACCGCAACGAATTGACCGATAGCACCCCACATAAAACCGAATACTACCGCATTTGGCGAGAATGCGTAAGTCGCCGCACAGTCAATCGCTAACACCGCATTCGGAATTAAGCGTTCGGAAATCCCTTTGAACGATTCGGATAATTCGGCAACGAACATACGTACGCCTAATACGATAACTTGGATAGCCACCGCAAATTTTAAGCCGGTTTCAAAGATGTAAATCGTCCAGTGGGTTTTACCCGCCATTTGTTGCAAGTTGTCCAAACCGAATGACATTAAGATGATACCGAAGAACACGGTCATCACGATAGCGGTTGCAGAGATACTGTCGTGGAAAATGTGTAACCATTTCGGTAAGTCGAGTTTGTCCACGCTCTCTTCTTTTTTACCTAATTTCGGTGCGACTTTTGCCGCTAACCAAGAAGCGAATTGTTGTTGGTGACCGATAGAGAAACCCGCACCGCCGGTAATTTGTTGGGTGGCTTGGTACATCATATTAGAGAAGATGCCCCAATATAACGCCATGATAATAGCGGTATAAACCACCACTTCCCAAGGTTTTGAACCGAGTAACCAGAATACCACCGCAATTAAGCCCGCTTGTTGGAACATTATATGACCGGTAAGCATAATGGTACGAATACCGGTAAAGTGTCTGAACAGCACTAATAAGATGTTAAGGAATAACGCCAAAATTACCGCATATCCGACGTACGCATAAGCGTCGCCCATGGTACTGATTGTCGCTTGCCAGCTTGTGTAAGGGTCAATCACCGCACCTTTAAGATTATGGTATTTGGATAAACCTTCGATAACCGGTTTAAAGTTTTGTACAAGCGTACCCGAACCGACTTGTACTAACATAAAGCCGACAATCGTTTTAATCGTACCTTTTAGAATGGTAGTTGAATCTTTTTTGAGGAATATATAACCGATACAAGCGACCAGACCGAGTAGGAGCGGTGCTTTCGATAGTATTTGGTCATTAATTGCCATAAAGATACTCATTAATGTATCCATAGTGAGCCTCTCCGTTTTATGTTGAGTAAGAATGATGAGATTTGGAAGATCTCAGTGTTTTTAGATTGGTTAAGTTAAATATAAGATGGCGTAGAGCATCAGTACCTACCGAACAAATGATAAACAGTTATAACGGAATCAAAAAGATTATTTTTGATTATTTGTGAGCAAGATCACATTTTATTTTTCATTTATATGATTTTTGTGTTCATATGTTAAGAAAATGTATTGTCTTTCTCTGTAGCTGAGGAAATTATGCTTATATTTCATATGGATATAATTATCTATTTGTTTTATAAAGAAAATATTTTCTTAATAAAAAATGGAAATGACCTAAAACGGAAGAATTCGTCAGAAAAAATTAGAAGTAGATCACATTTTTCACAAAAATCATTTTACCAATACTGAATGATTACTTATGATTACTCTTGATTAAAATATTCATCTCTTCCTTCCAAAAATTAGGAGTTTACTATGGCTAAAGTTAATGAAATCACACGTGAAAGTTGGATTCTTTCTACCTTCCCTGAATGGGGCACTTGGCTAAACGAAGAAATTGAGCAAGAAGTCGTGCCGGAAGGTAACTTCGCAATGTGGTGGCTAGGTTGCGTGGGTGTGTGGATTAAAACGCCTGCCGGTGCAAATATTTGTATGGATTTATGGTGTAGCCGTGGTAAATCCACTAAAAAAGTAAAAGATATGGTACGCGGTCACCAAATGGCGAATATGGCAGGCGTACGCAAATTACAACCGAACTTACGCGCGCAACCGATGGTATTGGATCCGTTTGCGATTAATGAAGTCGATTTTATTCTCGCTTCCCATTATCATAGCGACCATATTGATGTGAATGTGGCGGCGGCGATTGTAAACAACCCTAATTTAAATCATGTGAAATTCGTCGGTCCGTGGCACTGCGGCGAATTATGGAAAAAATGGGGCGTGCCGGAAGATCGTATCATTGTAGTAAAACCGGGCGATGTAGTAAAAATTAAAGACGTAGAAATTCATGCGTTAGATTCGTTCGACCGTACGTGCTTAGTTACCTTACCGGTGGAAGGTGCGGAAGAACAAAGCGGCGAATTAAAAGGTTTATGTCCGTCTGACGAAGAAATGGGTCGTAAAGCGGTAAACTACGTGTTTAAAACACCGGGCGGTAATATTTATCACGGTGCGGACTCTCACTACTCCATCCAATTTGCGAAACACGGTAAAGAATTCGATATTGATGTGGCGTTAAATAACTACGGCGAAAACCCGGTCGGTATCGCGGACAAAATGACCTCTATCGATTTACTCCGTATGGCGGAATGTTTACGTACCAATGTGATTATTCCGGTACACCACGATATTTGGACGAACTTTATGGCAAGTACGCAAGAAATTATTGATCTATGGCGTATGCGTAAAGATCGCTTACAATATAAATTCCATCCGTTTATTTGGGAAGTCGGTGGCAAATACGTTTATCCGCGCGATAAAGACTTAATTGAATATCACCACCCGCGCGGCTTTGACGATTGCTTCGAGCAAGAGCCGAATATTCAATTTAAATCAATGCTTTAATTGAATACGAGCCACTCTTAAGAATATTTTAAGAGTGGCTTATTTTTCAGTTCATTGTTCATGGTTTAAAATGGATGACTTATATAAGCAAGGACATGGTAATGAACGAAAGTTTTAGACATAAAAAGCTATTAGCTGCGTTGGAAGCGAAGCAAATGCTCTCAACGTTAGAAATTATGCATTTACTTAACGTGTCACCGGCAACGGCAAGACGCGATATTAATAAGTTAAGCGAACAGAAAAAATTACGCAAAGTGCGTAACGGTGCGGAAGCGATTCACGTACAAAAATCGCTCGAGCAAGACAAGCCGATTAATAATTTCGAGGAAAAACGCCGTATTGCCGAAGCGGCGAGCAAACTATGTCGAGAAGGGGATAGCGTTATCCTGACTTGCGGTTCGACCATGCAATTATTAGGGCAATCGCTATGCGGTCAAAAATTGCAAATTATTACCAATTTTCTACCGCTTGCCAATTATCTGATTGATCAACAACACGACGACGTAGTGATTATGGGCGGACAATATAATAAAAACAAAAAAGTTACGCTTTCGCTCAACCAACAGAATGAATTTATGTATGCGGCAAACATTATGTTTACCAGCGGTAAAGGTTTTACTCGAGAAGGTTTATTTAAAACCGATATGATCATTGCCAATTCCGAAGCGCAGATGTCATCTAAGGCGAGCAAATACGTTGTCTTACTGGACAGCACCAAACTCGGAAAGGAAATCGGTATGTTATTTAGAGATATCAACAATGTTGATCTTTTGATTACCGGTAAAGAGGCCGATCCGAAAATAGTGCAATCCATTCGAGATAAAGGTGTGGAAATCATTCTTGCCTAGCTTAGCGATATATCGGAATATATAAACAAGCGGTTAAAAAAGCGTTGTTTTTTACTAAAAGTATTATTCAAACGAGGGAATGAATATGAGAAAGCACAAGTTGGGGATTTACGAAAAAGCATTACCTAAAAATATTTCTTGGCAAGACAGACTTTCGATTGCTAAAGCGTGCGGTTTTGATTTCGTCGAAATTTCCGTGGACGAAACGGACGAGCGTTTAGCTCGTTTAGATTGGACTAAAGAACAACGAATCGAATTAGTCAAAGCGATCATCAATACCGGCGTGACTATTCCGTCAATGTGTTTATCCGGTCATCGCCGCTTCCCGTTCGGATCTCGTGATGAAGCCACTCGCCAAAAAGCCTATGAAATTATGGAAAAAGCGATTCAACTTGCGGTGGATTTAGGTATTCGTACCATCCAATTAGCCGGCTATGACGTGTATTACGAAGAGCAAGACGAAGGCACGATTGAACGTTTCCGACAAGGCTTAGAATGGGCGACCGAACTGGCGGCAAGTAATCAAGTGACCCTTGCGGTCGAAATTATGGATACCAAGTTTATGAGCTCGATTAAACGTTGGAAAAAATGGGACGAAATTATTAAATCGCCATGGTTTACCGTTTATCCGGATATTGGCAACGTTTCGGCTTGGAACGATGACATTGAAGCGGAATTTGCCCTAGGTATCGATAAAATTTCGGCTATTCACTTAAAAGATACTTACAAAGTGACCGAAACTTGTAAAGGTCAATTCCGTGACGTACCGTTCGGTGACGGTTGTGTGGACTTCAAAGGTTTCTTCGAAATCTTGGCAAAATTAAATTATCGCGGTGCATTCTTAATTGAAATGTGGACCGAAAAAGCGGAAGAACCGATTGCGGAAATTATTAATGCCCGCCGTTGGATTGAACAAAAAATGAAAGAGGGTGGTTTCCAATGCTAACAGAATTATCTCCAAAATTATTGGCGATGCGTGATCGCGTATTTAAAGCGAATCTTGAATTACCAAAATACAAATTAGTTACTTTCACTTGGGGCAACGTAAGTGAAATCGACCGTGAAACCGGTTATGTAGCGATCAAACCTTCCGGTGTGGAATATGCAACGATGAAGCCGGAAGACATTGTCTTTGTCGATTTACAAGGTAATCGCGTATTCGGCGATAAAAAACCGTCGTCCGATACCCCGACCCACTTAGAATTTTACCGCCAATTCCCGAATATCGGCGGTGTGGTGCATACTCACTCACGTCACGCGACCGCATGGGCGCAAGCCGGTGAAGATATTCTTGCGTTAGGCACAACACAAGGCGACTACTTCTACGGTTCGGTACCTTGTACACGCCGAATGACACCGGAAGAAATTGCCGGCGAATACGAATTGGAAACCGGTAAAGTAGTGGTGGAAACCTTCCGTAAACGCGGTATTGATCCGGATATGGTGCCGGGCGTATTAGTCCATTCGCACGGGCCTTTCACTTGGGGTAAAGATGCGCATGATGCGGTACATAATTCCGTAGTGCTGGAAGAAGTGGCGTATATGAACTTCGTTAGCCACCAAATTCGTCCTAATATCGGCTCAATGCAACAAGAATTACTCGATAAACACTATTTACGTAAACACGGTGCAAACGCCTATTACGGACAATAAATCTTTTTAATGTTGTGTGTGCAAGCGGTCAAAATTGCAGAATTTTTTGCAAATTCGACCGCTTTTTTATCGAACTTATTAAGCGGTATATTGTTTCCGGCGATAAAAAAGCCTCCGAATACGGAGGCTAGATAGATGGTTTGAATCAGAATTAAAGAATATCTAATAATTCCACTTCAAAAATTAAGGTGGCAAACGGAGGAATTGATGCGCCTGCACCACGTTCACCGTAAGCTAACTCTTGCGGAATGGTTAAACGCCATTTTGAACCGACGGTCATTAATTGTAACGCTTCCGTCCAACCTTTGATTACGCCGCCGATCGGGAATTCCGCCGGTGTACCACGTTTTACCGAGCTGTCGAACACCGTACCGTCAATTAAAGAACCGGTGTAATGTACGCGAACCGTGCTGTCCGCCGTCGGTTTTGCACCCGTACCTTCGGTTAATACTTCATATTGCAAACCGGATTCTGTCACCACAACGCCTTTTGCTTTCTTGTTTTCTTCTAAGAACGCTTTGTTATCCGCTTCAATCGCTTTAAACGCTTCCGCTTGCGCCGCTTCCGCGCGTGCGCCTAACTCTTGTAACGCTTTGGTCACATCGTTAAGATCAATTGCCGGCGGGTTTTGATTTAATACGTCGTTAATACCGCGAGCAACCGCTTCGGCATCCACTTCCATACCGCTACTTAATAATTGCTGACCGATTTGTAAACCGATTCCGTAACCGCCTTTTGCTTCCGTTGTTTCTAAAGCGACCGCATTGAAATCTAATGCCATGTTTTGTTTCCTTTTATGATAGTGTAAAGACGCACTCTTTTATGGGGATGAATTTAAAGAATACAACCCTTAATAACAAGAAAATAACTTCATTATGATACGGCTTGCGACACTTGTTATTTTGTGTATAAAAAACAATCAATCAGAAGCGGTTTAAATATGTATGGTTTATGTTAATTGACTAAAAACTTACATTAAAACAAAGAGATAGCATTAAGTTAAAGGCTTTTATCACAAAAATCTAATATGTGATTTACAATTGAGCTGTTTAGAAAGTTAAAATATAATCCGCAATCTCTTTTTTTGATAGATTTGAGGTTCTAAATTAGATGCTTGGGGTTATCAATAAAATTGTATCATCTTCTCTTTCTATGGCTTTCTTGGGCGTACTGAGTTGGTCTTCCGCCTATTCTTACGGATGGGGTCAGTCTTGCTTTTACGGTTTTCCTTTATGGTATGTGGATGTCGGAGCAGGCAATGTCGCTCGCAGCCTCGGTTATGTGTTTTACGTCACCGCCGTTCTTTGTATCACTTACTTAATCGGCTTATTTTTATTAACCAAAGCCAAACCGTTTCTGAGCGAATCCTGTATTAAACTTGTTCGCGCCAGTATCTTGTGTGCGCTTGCCACCTTACCTATTTTGATTATCAGTACGTTACTTAACGGTAAAATTTATCAACAAGCGGTCATCTCTTATTTATGTGCGGTGATTTTATTCGTTATCGCACTGCGTAACGTGATTAACCGCCATATCCGTAATATCAATATTTATTCGGCGATCCAGTTTTTCCAAAGTCATAAAAGTAACGTACTCATCTTTACTTATGCGTATTTTATGATCTTCGCCTTTATGGTCGGCTATTTACGCCCGCACTTCAAAACACGTTTCGATATGATCGAAATTAATGCTCAAATGTATTACGTTCTCGCTAAATACAACAAAACTTTTATCTTATCGAAAGAGTTAAAAATAGATAACGATGAGTTTTATCTGTACGAGCTAAATCCGAATCAGCTAGGACATATCCAAATCGTCGATGCGCATCATCCGTTTGGGTTACAGTGATCTTACGATGTGAATATAAAATAAACGGCAAATAAGCTCGGAAGAGAAGAAGAAAACAATCCTTATATAATTATAAAAAAGCCCTTACTTTGATCTGACCCCAAAAAGTTAGACTGTTTTAATTTAAGGACTGAATTCTGTATTGTACAGGGCTCAGTCCTTTTAATTTCACTTGAATACGCTCATTGTTGTAATAATGAATGTACTCGTGAATCACTTTCTCAAGTTGTTCGAAAGTGTCAAATCGCTTACCAAAGTAACATTCCGTTTTCAATCGCCCAAAAAAACTTTCCATTGCCCCATTATCCAAACAATTCCCTTTTCTCGACATACTTTGTTTAATATGATGTTTTCTCAGCATTTCTTGATAGTCTGCCATCTGGTATTGCCAGCCTTGGTCGGAATGTAAAATCGGTTTAGCGTCCTTAGGCAGTTTTGCGACCGCTTGCTTTAGCATCCGCATCACTTGCTCAAAGTTAGGGCTTCTTGCTAAATCATAAGCAAGAATTTCACTATTAAATAAGTCTTTAATGGGGGATAAATAGAGCTTGCCTTCCGCACATTTAAACTCAGTGATATCCGTTACGAGCTTTTCATTTGGCGCCGTTGCGTGAAAATCCTGTTGCAATACATTCTCGGCAATTTTACCCACTTCACCTTGATAAGAACGATATTTCCTCTGCTTACATTTCCCTTTTAAATCAAGCTGTTGCATTATCCTTTGAATACGCTTATGGTTAATCGCACCAAAAAAATCACGTAACTTTAACGTAATACGACGATAGCCATAATTGCCATCATTATCCTAATAAATCTCAATCACTTTCTGCCTCATCACTGCATTTTTATCGATTTTAGGCGGTAAGTGATAAAAGAACGTACTACGTTTTAAACCCGTCAAAGGGAGGAGGATTTCTAAGGGAAAATCCACTCGCAACGTTTTTACGATGGCTGCTTTTGCCGCATTTTTTGTTGGTTGAACTCCCGCAGCTTTTTTAGGTAAGCTACCTCCGCTTCCAGCTCTAAAATACGATAACGTAAGCGTTCTTCTTCAGTTTTAGGTGGAGGAGGCATTTTCGGGTATTTCGGTTTCATTGTCGGACGACCTTTTGGTTTGGGTAATAAGCCGTTTATACCTTGTTCTTCAAAGATGTGCAACCATTGGCTAATCGAACCTGAATTAGCAATACCAAAATGAAGGGAGGCGCTTTCCGCAGAAAATTGCCCTTTTTTGACCGCTTGTATGACGGTTAATTTGAATTCGGGGGAATATTTTTGCTTCTTACCCATCACCGCTAGTCCATTGATTCCGTTGTGATTAAATTGAGCAATCCACCGAGTTAAGGTTTTCTTGGATAATTGAAAATGTCGTTGAGTGAATAAACGGTTTTTGTCATTTTGAAGATAAAACTCGATGACTTGTTGTTTGAATAGCGAGTTATATTTAGTCATAAAAAATCTGCACCTTAATCCGTTGGAGGTTTAGTCCAACTTTTGGGGGGCAGATCACTTATATAACTAAGTAGAGGCTTTTATATGGCGGTAATAATTTGCAAAAAATTTGCTAATTTTGACCGCTTGTCAGCTTTCTTAATAGTGCCAGTTCACGTTCAAGGCTTTCGATTAGCTTATCTTTTTGCGCCATTAATTCTTCTTTGTGAACTAATAGCTGTTGTAAACGTTCAATTTCTTGGTTATTACCATTATTATGTCCAACTGTGAGAAAGTTATTCGAATGACTAAAACCATTTTCTGCATTGTTAAAGTATATTTGTCCTTCCTCTCCATAAGATAATAATTCACAAATATCCATATCAAACACTTCGGAAATCTGCTCTAAGCGGGGTAAATTCGAACGTACTTCGCCTCTCTCGATTTTGGCGTAGCCGGTTACCGACATACCTAATTTATCTGCCATCACCTCTTGAGAAAGCTGATGTGTTTCTCGTAAATGGCGAATTTTCTCGTTAATTTTCATAGTTGCCCTTGTAAGGTAGGTTACCTTGCTTAACAAGGTAATAGATTGTAATTAATAATTTATGGTTTATTTTTCAAGTTTAGTATAAATTAAAACGGGTTTAATTTTAACCGTTATATTATTTTATGAGGTCTATCTATGTCTATTAAACGTATTTCTATTGCAACCGCAATTTTACTGAGTTTAACCGCTTGTGGGAGTAGTGGCGGCGGTTCTAATCATGCTAAACCAAAAACGGATATGCAAATACATACGCAACCACAAATACAACAAACAGAAATTGAACAATTAAAACAACAGTTAGCTAATGCACAGCAAGCTACGCAACAAGCAGAAGAAAAATTAAAAAATTTATCATTGTTGTCCAGTAAAGAGAAAGCAGACTTACAGAAAGAATTAACAACAACAAAAAATAATCTTGAAACTGTTACTGCCCAATTAAAGCAAGCTAATTCGGCTTCCGCTAAAACGGTTGATGAGATCAAGAAAACGCTTGTTACGACACAAAATAATTTGACTAAATTTACCCAAGAATTAGCAAAAGCAAATGAAAGTTTAGTGCAAAAAGAAAAAGTAATACAAGCGGAGCAGGAAGCAAAATTAAAGGCTGAAGCCGCTTTATTAGCGGTAAATACACCACTTACTAAAGAGCAAATTCATAAACTGGCGATCAGTGCCGGTTTAAGTAATGGCTGGGCTGATGAGTTGGCAATGGATCTTGTGGGCAAAACTAAGCAAGAAGTAACAGATGAAATAATGCTTGCATCAAGAAAATCGAAAGTCAGAATTTTGGCAAGAAATTTCGGTTATTCGGATCAAGATGCAAGAGCATTTGAAAAAGCGAATAGAGATAAAAGTTATGATGATCTTGCCGATTTATTACGAAAAGAAGCAGAAGATAAACAAAATGCTCGTGAAACTTTAATTACCGAATTAAAACAATTGGCTCAAAGCAAAGGTTTACAAGAGTGGGAAGCAAATAATTTTGCTTATAACAATGTTGATCAAGGAAAAGAGGTTGCCTTAGCTGAGTTGGATAAGTTAGTTGAGCGTAATAATTTTATTAAAGAATTAACTCAATTAGCAAAAGATAAAGGGTTAGAAGATTGGGAAGCGGGTAATTTTGCTAATAATTATGCAAATGGTAGCAAAGAAAGTGCATTGGCTGAGTTAGATAAACTGGCTACTGAAAAGGAAGCCCGCCAAAAGCCGGAAAAAATGTATCAGTTAGCAAACACATATTCTCAGCAACATTTTAATTATAATCTTAATACGACAGATTTTGTTGAACAAAATAAAGGTTTAACTTTAGATGAGTTTAAGAGCAAATTAGATCAATTAGTGACTCATAAACAAAATTTAGAACAGCTTTCTAAAACTTATTTAAACGATCAGTATTATGTAGCAAATTTTGTTCGCGATAACTTATATAACACGCTAGATGAAGCGGAAAGGAATCTTAGTAATAGTATGAAAGGGCTCCCTAACGAAACGCCAACAGGCTTTAATCGTAATCAAAATTCAAGTTTAGTAAAAGAGCCTATTGTTGAAAATGATAAAGAAACAGGCAGATTTACAACAACCAATCAGCATAATGATATTTATAACCAAAAATATTCTGTAGTAACAGGGAAATATTATTCTCAAGAAAGAGAAGAGATGGAGCTTAGATATCGTGATAGTAGTGACTCAGGTTCAGGGTATTATGCACCTGTTATAAATAAAACAGAAACTTATACTGTTGGAGATGATAAAGGTTTAGCGACCAAAGAACTTCACTTTCCGACAGAAGGGAAGGCAACATATACTGGTGTTGCATTTGATTCTCACAGTCAAGGAACACTTACTTATAATGTAGATTTTGCTAAGAAAACAGGGCAAGGAAGCATTGAGGGGTTAGAGCATATAGGTCGTTTAACGCTTGATCAAGGTGAAATTTACAAATCGGCTTCAACAGGTAATATGAGAGCAAGAGGTAATATTAGTGCGGATGAATGGAAAAATGTTAGAGATATTCGTGGAGATTATCAGTTAGGATTCTATGGAAAAAATGCTGAAGAAATTGCAGGTCGTGCAACATTAAGACAATCACAATATGGTGCCTGGGATAGTGAAAATAACACTTATTTGGCACCAGTTAAATCTATTAGTGATAAAGTGCTTTCTCCAGATAGACACGATATGAATTCAGGTAAAGATTCATTTGATGTCGGCTTTGGCGGTACACGTGGTGAAATCAAAAAATAGTTTTTAACTATTTCATATAATGGTAGGGACACACGGCGTGTGTCCGTATTTGACGGTTGAATTTGCAAAATTTTTTACAAATTAGACCGCTTGCGGACGCACGAGGTGCGTCCCTACGCTAATAAAAACCTTTCCGATAAAATCTAATGAAATCAATACCTTTTATTCTGTCTGTGCTTCCCACAACGCTTTTAGCGGAAACTATTTCTACACCAAAACCAGTCTTTTTTGAGGATAAATCCGATCATCTAAAACCGGCGGAATTTGCAAAAAGTTCACCGAATTTAACCGCTGATACCCCGATATTTACACCAACCGAACAAGCGAATTTGGATCAAACCATTACCGCTTTATTGATCAATAAACAGTGGCAAGCCTTAAAAATCGCATTAGAACGTTATGTAAAACAGACGAATTTTGATCCGATTTTATATCGTTATGCAAAAGGGGCGATGTTGCGTGCGGAACAAGATTATGACGGAGCGATCGAGCTTTACCAACAAATTTTACAGACCCAACCGCAATTAGCTTATCCACGTTTCGATTTGGGCGTGATGTTGTTTGAAAATAAACAATATCGTGAAGCGAAACAGCAATTAAACCAAGCAAGAAAATCTCTTGATCCGCAAATGCAGCCGTTAGTTGAACGTTATTTGCAAGCAATGAAGGAACGCCAAAGCTGGCAACCGGATGCAGAATTGCAATATACACAAACCGATAATGTAAATAACGCATCAAGAGAACGAGAAGTCGAAATTGGTGGTTTACGATTCTTAAAAAATGAGGATTCTTTACCGCAAAAAGCCCACGGTTTTCGTTACGGTTTGGGGGCAAGTAGAGAAATAAATTTAAGCGGTAATCATTTTGTAGCGTTTGAAGGGCGATTTAGCGGTGTACATTATTGGGATAATCAAGATTACAGTGAAAAATCGTTATACGGCTCATTCGGTTATCGTAAACATTCTGCATTACAATCTTGGGGCATTTTGCCTTTCTTTGAACAAAACTGGCTTGCTTCGCCACGTTACAGCCAAAATTACGGAGCAAATATTGAGTTCCGTCGTCAGCTTAATCTTCAATGGTCATTTTCCGCTAATTTCAACCATACACAGAAACGCTATGCCGATGAAAATATTGCCCAACGTTATAACGGTTATATCAATGGAGTATCCGCTTCATTAAGCTATACTGCCAATCCGAATTGGGTGATGTTTGGTGGTGTAGAACTTAGCAAAGATCGCACTAAAGATAAGGCGGAAACCTCAATTCGTAAGGGAATTAATCTTGGTACGCTATTGCGTTATGGCGATGTTGTGAGCCGAGTCAGTTTGCATTATGTAAAACGTAATTTTTTGGCGGATAACTTTTATTTCCCGAAAAAACGCATTGATGACGAATACAGCGTAAATGCCAGCCTGTGGCATAACCAAATTCAATGGCAAGGTTTTGTGCCAAAATTAAATTATCGTTATCGTAAAATTGACAGCAATATTTCCGCTTTTTATAGCCGTTCAAGCAGTGAATGGTTTATGACGGTAGAAAAGAATTGGTAGTTTACAAGCGGTTGTTTTTGGTAAGAAAACCGCAAAAAACAACCGCTTGTTAGGAATGGATTAACGATTTAACCACGCCATATATTCTTTCGTACCTTCGGCTACGGTTTTGAATGTGCCTGTGTAGCCTGCCGCACGGAGTTTGGTTAGATCCGCTTGGGTGAAGGTTTGGTAGCGAGATTTTAAGTGATCCGGGAATGGGATTTTTTCGATTTCGCCCTTGCCGTGGAAGTCGATCACCGCTTGTGCTATCGCTTGAAATGATTCCGCTTTGCCGGTACCGAGGTTGTAAATGCCGGAAATACCGTTTTGCCACGCCCAAATATTCACTTTCGCTACGTCTTCCACATACACGAAATCACGTAAGAAGGTTTCTGAGCCTTCGAATAATTTTGGATTTTCGCCTTTCAGCATTTGATTGTTTAAGTGGAACGCCACGCTTGCCATTGAGCCTTTGTGTTGTTCACGCGGGCCGTACACGTTGAAATATTTAAAACCGCATACCGGCGAATCCGCTTCCGGTAAAACTTGACGTACATATTCGTCAAATAGGAATTTTGAATAGCCGTAAGCATTGAGCGGTTGTTCAAATTTACGCTCTTCGATAAAGTTATCCGAACGACCACCGTAAGTTGCCGCACTTGATGCGTAGAAGAACGGAATTTGGCGATCTAAACAGAAATGTAATAACTCTTTTGAATATTCGTAGTTATTGTGCATTAAGTATTTGCCGTCCCATTCGGTAGTTGCCGAGCAAGCACCTTCGTGGAATACCGCATCAATATCGCCGAAATCATCGCTGGCAATGATAGAAGCGATAAAATCTTCTTTATCGCAATAATCCGCAATATCTAAATCTACTAAATTTACGAATTTTTCGCCGTTTTTTAAGTTATCTACAACAAGAATATCTTTTCTGCCGATTTCATTTAATGCTTTGACGATATTGCTACCGATCATACCAAAGCCGCCTGTTACGATAATCATATAAATATTACTCCTGATATATTACTATGAACTACTATGAACTACTATGAACTACTATGAACTACTATGAACTATATTTTTCAGCTAAAGAATAATATTGAGTAGGATCTGTAGGATTAGACCCGTTCCATTTTAGAATACCTAGCTTTTCAAGATGTTTGAATTTATTTCTTACAAAGGTATTGCTTTTATTGAGTATCTCTATGCCATCTTTCACAGTAATTTTTTTGTTGGTATAAATATAGCTTAGGATTTCTTTCTCATATCCGCTTAAATCATTAAATGTATCGGATGTGATTAATGCTTCTAAAGAATCCTTAACTCTTAAAGCTCGATTTAATATATTGTTTTCTAACGTGAGTATGAGTGAATGGTTTTGTTCGAAATATATTGGTTGTTTTAGATAAAAATTCTCCATTTCCGAATATATTCTTTTCACACCTTCATTCATTTCTTTTACCCAACCAAACTCGGATAAGATTCTTGCTATACGAGGATTTCTAGAGAATCTTTGTGTTTTCATATTTTGTAGGGTAACAATATTCGGAAGCAATCCGGGACTATGAATTTCTAAGCGATTATCAAATATTAATACTTTGATATGATCTCCTCTAATCGCATAATTTCTATGGACTAAAGCGTTCACAATTCCTTCAAACCAAGCAAATTCGGGGTATTCCGGCATAATCTTGAAAGTACCGTTATGATCGAGATATTGAAATTCTCTTAATTGATCCGCCACGAAACTTTTAACTTCAGAAATAACTTTAGGAATATTCCCTTCAAAATTTTTTTCTTTAATGATATTTAAACTTTGACCGACTTGAGCATTATTACCGTCATATTTGATTACTCTTAAACGGGCTTGTGGTAAGTATTTAGTTGGGTTTTTACTAAATAATAGCACTCCGGCGTGTGTTAAATGCCCGTTTTTTATAAAGTTCCTTGCTGAGAGTATATCTAATATAGAGAGGTTATCTAAGTGCATTAAAAAACGATATCTTGCTAGAATCTCGTCATCAATATCATCAATAGATGAATCTTCAACGATTTCATCCTCAAAATATCGTTGTCCTCGATCATAAGTTAATTGAGTAATTTGTTCAAAGTTAAGTTCAATACTTTTATCATCTTGTCTTAAATAAACCTTATTGTCATAGTTCTCTATAACACGGTCGCTTGATACATCAACAGTAATCAGTAGAATTTCATCATTCACTCCTGCTGTATTTAAGACGGGAATCCGCTCGGTTTTGACGAGAATGGGCGTTTTTCGTAATTCTATGAGTGCGATAGATGAAAATTCATCTATCGAATGTGAACCATTAACCCCAAAGCCACTGATATCTCCATTATCTTCAATACCGATTACGAGAGTACCGCCGTTAGCATTCGCAAAAGCGACCAAATGTTTTAATATATCTCTCGGTCTTATTCTTGCACTTTTACGATCAAAATATTGTCCTTCTTTTTGAAATCTTAGAACATTTAAATCTAAGAATTTACTCATAACTGTTTCCTACAAAGTGGTTTTACTTCGCTCGCTCAATTTGTTTTTTGAGTTTTTGCATTTTTTCTTTAATGCGTTGGCGTTTAAGCGCAGAGATGTGATCCACGAACAGTACGCCGTTGAGGTGGTCGATTTCGTGTTGGATACAGATGGCGAATAAACCGTCCGCATCGTAAATCACTTCTTCGCCTTTGCGGTTTAACGCTTTTACCTTCACTTTTTCTTTGCGCGGCACTAACGCACGATGACCAGGGATCGATAAACAGCCTTCTTCGATACCGGTTTCGCCGCATGATTCTAAAATCTCCGGGTTAATCAGTACCACTTGGTTGGTTTTATCGCCTTCAATATCAATCGTAATAACACGTTTTAATACGCCCACTTGCGGTGCGGCAAGACCGATTCCTTCGTGTTCGTACATCGTGTCAAACATATCGTCGATGAACTGATTTAATTCATCGTCCACCTGTGCGACAGGCTCACACACTTTTGCTAACCCTTCATCCGGGTAAAGTACAACTTCTAAAACTGACATTTTTTTGTGATCTCAATCGAAAAATAAAAAATTATAAATTGGTTAATTAACTCGTTTTCTTATGATTGGCTATTTTGTGAAAGTGGCATAGCCAAATAAGACAAAACGTCTGACTAAATTACCCGTTTAATTGCGGTTTGTCTATGTTTCCTTTCAATAATCCATAATTAATTTAGGGAACTTATTAATGTCTCAGACTGATTTACTGAAATTATTACAAATTCCGCAACTGGGTGCGCAGCGAATCGCTCGTCTGTTATCCGAAGTGGATTTCGCCCAATTTTGCCAATATGACAAACGTCAATTACAACAAATCGGTTGGAACGAGAAACAGATTCAACGTTGGTTCAATCCGGAAATGCGTTGGATTGAGAGCGCATTGGCGTGGGCGGAGCAACCGAATCAACATTTATTGAGCTTATTTGATGAGGAATATCCGTTTTTATTACGGCAAATCGGCACTGCACCGCCGATATTATTTGTGCGAGGTTCGCTAAGTAGTTTGAGTTTGCCGCAAATTGCAATTGTCGGTAGCCGAGATTTTTCCGCCTACGGTGAATACTGGGCGGGTTATTTTACCGAGCAACTGATTAAACATCATTTGGCGGTAACCAGCGGACTCGCAATCGGCATAGACGGCTTTTGCCATCAGCGAGCGGTAGCGGAACAGGGTATCACCATTGCTGTGTTGGGCAGCGGTTTAGATCAAGTCTATCCGGCAAGGCACAAAAAATTGGCGGAGCAAATTGTCGAAAGCGGCGGGACGTTAGTGTCGGAATTTTTTCCGAATCAACCGCCGCTTGCCGAGAATTTTCCTCGTCGTAATCGGATTATCAGCGGTTTATCACTTGGTACGTTAGTGGTGGAAGCCACATTAAATAGCGGTTCGCTGATTACCGCTCGTTATGCGTTGGAACAAGGGCGAGAAGTGTTTGCGTTACCCAATTCGGTACAAAATCCGTATGCACAAGGCTGTCATAAACTGATCAAAGAAGGGGCGATCTTAACCGAAACGATAGAGGATATTTTGCAAGCGATTCAATATCAACTGCCGAGTCAGCCTCGGCAACAGGTGCTGTTTGAGCCGGAACAAGCGGTCGAAAAAGCCCCATTTTTTGCAAAAGTCGATATGCCGAATAAGCTCAATCATCTTGCAAAAAAATTACCGGAATTGACCGCTTGTCAGCAACAAATTGTAGAGCATATTAGTCTTGAGCCGATTTCGATTGACGATTTGGCGAAAGCGACCGCATTGGAAGTGGAAACGCTATTAGTCGAGTTATTGGGTTTGGAATTATTAAGCGTGATTAAGCAGGTAAGCGGCGGTTATGTCAGACAATAAAAAACGGCATCCGAAAATGCCGTTTGATTCACAATAGGGAAATTTATTTTTTCGCTTGCAGTACGCGACGCGCGAAAATAATACAGCCGATTGCAAACAGTGTTAAGCCGAGTAATTCCGCCATACCGCCCCAGTTCTCGAGATTTAGCGCTAGCGGCGCGTCAGAGCCGCCCGAAGTTACCGAGCCTGCAATCACAAAGGCTAACAGTACGCCGACTAAACTTTCGCCTACGATTAAACCGGCGGCGAAAAGTGTGCCGTAGCGTTCCGCTTTTTTGCTTGTCGCTTCGACATCTTTACCGCTACGTTTAGCATAGCGTTTGATATGACGATTCACTAACCAAGACAACGTTGCGCCGATAATTAACGGAACGTTTACCACCGGCGGTAAGTAGATACCGATACCCACAGCTAAAGTCGGTAAACCTAAACGACCTGCGCTGGCTTTTTTCAGTAGGGTATCAATGATAATTAAGCAGATACCGAAAGCAACCCCGACTAAGATATAAGTCCATTCAAGGCTGTTTGAGAAAATACCGTTAGAAATGGTCATCATAATAGTCGCTTGCGGTGCCGAAAGTGCTTGTGTCGCATCCATTCCCTCACGTGGCATTGCACCGGCAAAACCGTATGCGTGGTACAGAATTTCCAATACCGGTGTGATAACTAACGCACCGACGATACAACCGATAATTAATGCAAATTGCTGACGCCACGGTGTTGCTTTCACTAAATAACCGGTTTTTAAATCTTGTAGATTATCGTTTCAAATCGTGGAAATACAGAATACGATTGATGCGGTGAAAATGGTTAATGCGGTTAAGAATCGTTGCCCGTCCGCATTTTCCATTAAGCCTGCGGCATTACCGACTGTCATCAGGATCACGGAAATAATCACGATAGAGATGATACCGATACCTGAAATCGGGCTTGATGACGAACCGACTAAGCCTGCCATATAACCGGACGCTGCAGCGACTAAAAAGCCGACTACCACCGCAAGAATGGTACAAACCACCACCAATAAGAAAGCTAATTCCATTGATAAACCGACCGGTTGTAAGAAGCTGACTAACGCCACGATAATCAATGCGATACTCGCTAACACCGTATAAATCATCATTTTTGGCGAAAGGTCTTGTGCGGTACGCTCAAGACTTTGCATTGACGGATCTTTTAACGCACGGAACGCTTGCGACATTCCTTGCACCATCGGTTTAAATAACACTAATAGCGTCCAAATCGCAGCAATCGCAATCGTCCCTACCCCGATAAAGCGAACGTTGCTTTTCCATAGACCGGTAGCGAAACTTACCATATCCGCATCGGCAGGCATCGGCGTGGTCGCGGTGAAATAAGGTACGGCGACACCCCAAGTGAAGAGAGTTCCGACTAACATCGCGATACCGCCCATCATACCGACTAAATAGCCGGCGCCGAGTAATGCGAAAGAGAAACCCATCGGTACTTGGAAGATTGCATTGCCGCCTTTAAACCAGTAACTTGCGCCGTCCGCAACCACGCGTAACCCGTTGGTCAAGAAGCTGACCGATGCGGCTAACAGACCGCCGGAAACGATTTCTTTAATACCGCTGTCTTTGTTATCGCTTTCATCGCCGGCTTTTAAAATTTCCGCCGCCGCAACGCCTTCCGGATAAGGTAAGTCGCTTTTTACCACCATTACGTTTCGTAACGGCACGGTAAAGATAACCCCTAAAATCCCGCCGGAAATACAGATTAATAAGGTTTGCCAGAAAGGAAATGATTGCCAGTAGCCCATCATTAATAATGCGGGGATGACAAAAATAACCGAAGAAAGCGTCCCTGCCGATGAGGCTTGGGTTTGTACCATATTGTTCTCAAGAATATTTGAGCCTTGAAACATTTTTAATACCGCCATGGAAATAACGGCTGCCGGAATGGATGAAGCAAAGGTCATCCCGACTTTTAGACCTAAATAAACATTTGAGGCGGTAAATACCACTGTGATCAATGCCCCTAGAATCATTCCCCTTAGGGTAAGCTCCCGTAGAGCGGTAGGATTATTCATAGTTCCTCCAAAAAATAAATAAAGCAACATCTTATAAGAAATCGGCGGGTTTACATAATTATTCGGCTTGTTTTGTGTGTATTTAATCGAATCTTTACATAAAAAGATGATATGAAACAAAAAATAAAGCCGATTTTATTCAAATCGGCTTTAAGTGAGAGTATGTCTAATTGCATTAAAATGCAGGTTTTGCAAATTTTTATGAAAATTTAACCGCTTGTTATTCGCTTTCTACCGCCGGTTTTTTCGCTAAATAGTTGTAAGCGACTAACAGCGCAAATAATCCGACGATAATCGCAGTAATCACGTCTTTATTGAACACTTGAGCCATATAACCCAAGATGATACCTACGCCACCGAAGTCAGCATCAGAGAAAGTGGTGTTGGCAAAGCCTAACGAACCGAGAACAGGCAATAAGAATACCGGTAGGAACGTGATTAATACGCCGTGCGCAAATGCACCGATAATCGCACCGCGACGACCGCCGGTGGCATTACCGAATACGCCTGCGGTTGCACCGCAGAAGAAGTGCGGCACCACGCCCGGTAAAATCAATACCCAATTTAATTGACCTAATACGGCTAAACTGATGACTCCGCCGGCAAAGCTGGCTAAGAAACCGATTAACACTGCATTCGGCGCATAAGGGAAGACAATCGGGCAGTCTAACGCCGGTTTTGCATCCGGTACCAGTTTTTCCGAGAAGCCGGTAAACGCCGGTACGATTTCCGCTAAAATTAAACGCACCCCTTGTAGAATGACATACACGCCGGCAGCGAAGGTAATCGCTTGAATCGTCGCATAAACCAAATAGTGTTGTCCGCCACTGAGGGTTGAAACGTATTCGCTACCGGAGGCAATCGCCAATACATAGTAGATCACCATCATCGTGAGTGAGATTGAAATCGAACTGTCACGCAAGAAACTGAGGTTTTTCGGTAAATCCATTTCTTCGGTAGATTTTGAGCCTTTTCCGACCGCTTGTCCGATTGCGCCGGATAATACGTAACCTAATGTACCGAAGTGACCGAAGCCGACATCATTGCTATCGGTAATTTTACGCATATAACGATGCGCAATCGCCGGGAAAAACGCCATGATTAAACCTAAAGTTAATGAACCGACAAATACCAATTACACCCCTTCAAAACCGGCTACGGTAAGAATTACGCCGATCATACACGCCATATAAAAGGTATGGTGACCAGTTAAAAAGATGAATTTTAAACGGGTAAAGCGAGCAACGATAATATTGGCAACCATACCGAACGCCATAATCAGTGCGGTAGCGGTACCGTATTTCTCGATCGCCATTGAAACGATCGCTTCATTGTTCGGAATAATACCTTGTACGTTAAATGCGTGTTCGAACATACCGCCCAACGGGGTTAAAGAACTGAGCAACACGGTTGCGCCGCCGCTGAGTACCAAGAAGCCGAGAATAGTTTTAATCGTACCCTTGATAATATCGGGGAATGCTTTTTTCTGGGCGACCAATCCGGCGAATGCGATTAAACCGACTAAAACGGACGGTACTTTGAGAATATCCAGAATAAAAAAGAGAATAGAATCCATAACCCACCTCACGCACGATTAAAATAAGCGGTCAATTTTTCTTCAAATTCGCCCACGCTGATAATATTTTTCACGACAATAATTTTGTCCGGATCGATGGTGCAGCTGCCTGCGATATCTTTTGCCATGACAAACACATCCGCATCGCTAGGCGTAACGGAGGCTAAATCGGTATGACCGACTTCCGCATCAACCCCTATTTTGGCTAATGCCTTTTTGATATTCATTTCCATCATAAAGCTACTACCGATACCGTGACCACAAACCGCCATAATTTTCATATACGCCTCCGTTTAAGCAAAATAGATAATGACTTCGGAGAATTTCGAAGTTGGATTGACTATAAAATAGAACGATTATCGACCGCAATGAGCAAAAACGAAAAATGTGAACTGGCTAACATTTCTTATGTAAAGGGGATTTTATCGGCGATGGTTCGGCTTTTATTTTTGAGGATAAATGTCACTTTTAAAGAAAAAACGGATAATTTTTCATAAAAGATCGTGGCAAGTGAAATGAAAAATGTTAGAATCCAACGCTTTTAGAAATAATTGTTCTTTTTTTACAAAATTTTAGGTTTTATATGGCTACTGAGATTAAAAAGAAAACCCCCGAACAAGTCGAAGAAAAGGGCGTGAAAAGTAAGGGCGTAAACAGCGTATTATGGTGTTTGGCTATCTTATTACTTGCTGTGGCGGCAATTGGTAATGCATATTTCGCCTCGAGTTTTTCGCTCGTGGTACGCGTATTATTGCTTGTCGTGTTAGTGGTCGGTGCGGTAGTGCTTGCGGCAATGACTAACCAGGGTCAAACAGCGATAGGCTTTATTAAAGAATCTCGCACGGAGCTTAGAAAAATTATTTGGCCGACTCGCCCTGAAGCGACTCAAACAACATTAATCGTACTCGCAATGTGTGTGGTTGTGTCATTAGTATTATGGGGTATCGACTCTATTATCGTTACATTGGTTACGTTTTTAACAAATTTAAGGTTCTAAAATGAGCGAAGTAGAAAATACAGAAGCAACAAAAATGCGTTGGTATGTATTACAAGCGTTTTCCGGTTTTGAAAACCGTGTTGCGGTAACATTGCGTGAATATATCAAATTACACCAAATGGAAGATCAATTTGGTGAAGTATTAGTACCGACCGAAGAAGTTGTTGAAAGCGTCGGCGGTCGCCGTCGTCGTACCGAGCGTAAATTCTTCCCTGGTTACGTATTGGTACAAATGGAAATGAATGACGACACATGGCATTTAGTGAAAAGCGTGCCGCGTGTAATGGGCTTTATCGGCGGCACAGCGGATAAACCGGCACCGATTTCCAAACGCGAAGCGGATCGTATTTTAAACCGCGTTCAAGAAACGGCGGAAAAACCGCGTCACAGAAAAGAATTCCAACCGGGCGAAAACGTACGTGTTACCGAAGGTCCGTTTGCAGACTTTACCGGTACGGTGGAAGAAGTGGATTACGAAAAAGGTCGCTTAAAAGTATCCGTATCTATCTTTGGACGCGCAACGCCGGTTGAACTGGAGTTCGGTCAAGTGGAAAAACAATCGTAATTGTTTTTTATATAGAACCCGGCTAAAAAGTAAGCGGTTTATTTTCAAAGAATTTTTGCAAAAATAAGTAGAAAAACAACCGCTTTTCTTATTCTGTAAAGTGTCTTTTATACGCATTTTAGTTTTAAGACGATTAAATTGCATTATTCTAAATAGTTTTGCTTGAAAAATGATCGCAAGTTGTTTAGAATAATCGCCCTATACGAGTTGGCTTGCTGACTCGTTTTTTTGTGTAACAGGGGAGCCGATTTTCGGCGTTATTACCCACTTAGAGGAAACTTATAAAATGGCAAAAAAAGTCCAAGCATACGTTAAGTTGCAAGTTGCAGCTGGTATGGCTAACCCTTCACCACCGGTTGGTCCTGCATTAGGTCAACAAGGTGTTAACATCATGGAATTCTGTAAAGCATTCAACGCTCGTACCGAGAGCTTAGAAAAAGGTTTACCAATCCCTGTTGTTATCACAGTTTACGCAGACCGTTCATTCACTTTCGTAACTAAAACTCCACCGGCAGCAGTATTACTTAAAAAAGCTGTAGGTATCAAATCTGGTTCAGGTAAACCGAACAAAGATAAAGTGGGTACGGTAACTCAAGAGCAATTACGTCAAATCGCTGAAACTAAAGCGGCAGATATGACTGGTGCTACTATCGAAACTAAAATGAAATCAATCGCTGGTACAGCTCGCTCAATGGGCTTAATCGTAGAGGAATAATACAATGGCTAAATTGACTAAAAAAATGAAAGCAATTAAAGCTGGCGTAGATTCTACTAAAGCTTACGAAATCAACGAAGCGATCGCAGTGTTAAAACAATTCGCAACAGCTAAATTCGTTGAAAGCGTAGACGTAGCGGTGAACTTAGGTATCGACCCTCGTAAATCAGACCAAAACGTACGTGGTGCAACAGTATTACCACACGGTACGGGTCGTACAGCTCGCGTAGCAGTATTCACACAAGGCGCGAACGCAGAAGCAGCTAAAGCGGCAGGCGCTGATTTAGTCGGTATGGAAGATTTAGCAGAGCAAATCAAGAAAGGCGAAATGAACTTTGACGTTGTTATCGCTTCTCCGGATGCAATGCGTGTTGTAGGTCAATTAGGTCAAGTATTAGGTCCGCGCGGCTTAATGCCAAACCCGAAAGTTGGTACTGTAACGCCAAACGTTGCTGAAGCAGTTAAAAATGCTAAATCAGGTCAGATCCGTTACCGTAACGACAAAAATGGTATTATCCATACAACGATCGGTAAAGCAGACTTCGCACCTGAACAATTAAAAGATAACTTGGTGGCGTTATTAGCGGCGTTAAACAAAGCTAAACCAACAACAGCTAAAGGTATCTTCATCAAGAAAGTAAGCATCTCTACAACGATGGGTGCTGGTGTTGCTGTTGATCAAGCATCACTTTAATTTCTAATCGAAGTTAAAACTTTACAAGGTCGTGGATTATTGTATAATTTGCGACCTTAACTTGCGAGAGCAAGCTGATGGTGCTTAGCCTATCTAAGCCCCGTCCAAGACCGTAGGTGAATAAGTTTTCTTATTCTTAATAAAAAACCTACGTAGATGGTGAACAGACAGAATTTTCTGCTTCTGGACACCTTAGGCTCAGAAGATTGCTACTTGCGATGCAAGCGGTGAGTTTTTTGAGGTTTTTTGTAAATTCCACTTTGGTGGAGTGTATCAGGAGCTAAAACCAATGGCATTAAATCTTCAAGACAAACAAGCGATTGTTGCTGAAGTAAACGAAGCTGCCAAAGGTGCCCTTTCAGCTGTTGTTGCGGATTCTCGCGGCGTAACAGTTGAGAAAATGACTGAGTTACGTAAATCTGCTCGTGAAGCTGGTGTAACAATGCGCGTCGTACGTAATACTTTATTACGTCGTGCGGTTGAAGGCACAGAGTTCGAGTGCTTAACAGATACGTTTATCGGTCCGACTCTTATCGCATTCTCTCACGAACACCCGGGCGCAGCAGCGCGTTTGTTCACTGAATTTGCGAAAGCGAATAAAGAGTTTGAACTTAAAGGTGCAGCCTTTGAAGGTAAAGTACAAGATGTAGAATTCTTAGCTACATTACCAACTTACGAAGAAGCAATTGCACGTTTAATGGGCACAATGAAAGAAGCTGCGGCAGGCAAACTTGTTCGCACTCTTGCGGCATTACGCGACAAATTACAAGAAGCTGCATAATTTTTAGCAGAAAACTTCTTAACTCGTTTAACAACTTATTTACTTTAGGAATTGATTGTCATGTCATTAACTAACGAACAATTAATCGAAGCGATCGCTTCAAAATCAGTATCAGAAATCGTTGAATTAATCGCAGCGATGGAAGAAAAATTCGGTGTTTCAGCAGCGGCAGCAGTAGCGGCAGCTCCAGCAGCAGGCGCAGCGGCAGCAGAAGAGAAAACTGAATTCGACGTAATTCTTGCTGAAGCAGGTGCAAACAAAGTTGCTGTAATCAAAGCAGTACGTGGTGCAACAGGTTTAGGCTTAAAAGAAGCTAAAGACTTAGTTGAATCTGCACCGGCAGCATTAAAAGAAGGTATCTCTAAACCAGAAGCTGAAGCACTTAAAAAAGAATTAGAAGAAGCTGGCGCGAAAGTAGAAATCAAATAATTTTTGATTTAACTTTTCCGGAACTTCAAGTTCAACAAAACCCCGATGGAAACATCGGGGTTTTTGCATTTTAGAGATATGTTTAAGTACTTAAATTGATAAGTAAGTAATAATTTGATATTATTTTATCAATTTTTAATTTAAAAGGTTTGTTTTTGATAAAATGTTATCACTTTATGATGATGTAGATACGCAAAAGTTACTTGCGGAACATCTTAAAAAGAAACGTAAGCAAGCAAAATTATCTCGTAAAAAACTCGCAGAGAGATCAGCTGTACCGGAAGCAACTATTCGCCATTTTGAAACAACTTACCAAATCTCGTTACGCCAATTTTTAGCATTATGGTTAGTATTAGATAAAATGGATCGGTTGGTCGAATTAACTAAAGAGTATCCTCAGTTACCCAGAACAATAGCGGAGGTATTGCGTGGTTAAAATTATGCCAACGAAACAACTTACCGTTTATCGAACATTAATGGATGGTAGGAAAATCCGAGTAGGAGAACTCGCGGAAAATAAACAAGGTATATTTTTTGCTTACGATGAGAATTATTTACCCAACTATCCAAATCTTTCTCCTTTTAAATTAGAAAAAACTACAGCGTTGCAACTTGCCCCCGTTTCACCTCACGATGGTTTGCACGGTGTATTTGCAGATAGTTTACCTGACGGTTGGGGATTACTATTACAAGATCGTTTTTTCGAAGCAAATCAGTTAAATTTGTATCAAATATCACCGCTTGATCGCCTTGCTTTCGTTGGTGACACAGGTATTGGTGCTTTATCCTTTGAGCCGGTCAATCATCAATCTCAATACGAAGAAGAAACAAATTTGTTTGAGCTAGGTAGAAATGCACAGCAAATTTTTGAAGGTCAAACAGATGAGGTATTACAAACACTTTTACAAGCGGGAAGTTCCGGAGGAGCAAGACCAAAGGCACAGATTTTTATATCAGAGGCTAACCCTCAAATTTGTAGAACTCAAGCCTTGCCCGAAGATGATGCTTGGATTGTGAAATTTACAACGAAATCTTTACCTCTCAAACATGAAGAAGGATTACTGGAGGCGGTATACCTTTCAATGGCACAAAAGGCTGGGTTAAAACCGGTTAAATGGCAATTATTGGAACAAGGGCAATTTTATTGGCTTGCGGTAAAACGTTTTGATTACGTTTCCGGATCTTTTGGGAGAGTTCATACGCATACATTATGCGGTTTACTTGATGCGAGTTATCGAATGCCCTCGATTGATTATTTCGGACTGATCAAAGCAACGAAAGTATTATGTCAGTCTCGAGTGGCAAGCCAATTACAATTTTGTCGCGCAATGTTTAATTTATTTAGTTTGAACCAAGATGATCACTCAAAAAACTGGTCATTCGTACAAGATGAAAAGGGAGAATGGCAACCGTCTTTAGCCTATGACATTACCTATAGTCCACTTAGACACGGTCAACATTCAATGGGATTTAGGCAATATGGTAAAGCTCCGCCACTCAAGATTATTCAAGAGCTAGCAGAAGTGGCAGGTTTTAATTATTGGCATGAGGCGAAAAGAGCCATTCAAGAAGTGGTGGAGAATATCGCCGATTTTTCAGAAATCGCTAAAACATTTCCGATCACAAAACAGGCGATAACGAAAATTCAACGACATTTAGATTTAGCTTGGCAAGAAAATAAGCTGCTTTGTAGTTAAGTAAGCCCCGATGGAAACATCAGTTTTAAGATAAGTGAGTAAGATTTAACTACCAATATATTTATAGCCGAGAACGGCAAATAATTTATTATGTTTAGTTGAATGACTGATTAAAAATTGCTAAAATAACTAACCATTTTTGCATTTGCGGCTGACGATGAAAATTCGTCAGCCTTTTCTGCTTGGAAGCGTTAGCTTATTTTGTCATTTTAATAAGCTAAATTTGTAAAAATCCCACCCAATTTGACCGCTTGCAGTAGTGATTTTTGACTCAAGTAAGGCGATTGGAAAATGACACCTCGTACAAATTTAATGCCACTTCCAGCCCGTTCAAATGACGGTCGGATTGTGTAACCTCAACCAAATAAGAAAATCAGAAGGCTATCTAGCAATGGCATATTCATATTCCGAGAAAAAGCGTATTCGTAAGAGCTTTGGTAAACGTCCGCAAGTTCTTAACGTACCTTATCTATTAACAATTCAGCTTGATTCTTACGAAAAATTCATTCAAAGAGATTCAGATGGACAACAAGGTTTAGAAGCGGCATTCCGTTCTGTGTTCCCGATTGTAAGCAATAACGGAAGCACTGAATTACAATACGTTTCTTACGAATTAGGCGAGCCGGTATTTGATGTTCGTGAATGTCAAATTCGCGGTACAACCTATGCAGCACCATTACGTGTAAAATTACGTTTAGTGACTTTTGACCGTGAAGCAGCAGCCGGTACGGTAAAAGATATTAAAGAACAAAACGTGTATATGGGCGAAATCCCATTAATGACCGACAACGGTACTTTCGTGATCAACGGTACTGAGCGTGTAATCGTTTCTCAGTTACACCGTAGTCCGGGCGTATTCTTCGATTCTGACAAAGGTAAAACCCATTCTTCAGGTAAAGTGCTTTATAACGCACGTATTATTCCTTACCGTGGTTCTTGGTTAGATTTCGAGTTTGACCCGAAAGACAATCTTTATGCACGTATCGACCGCCGCCGTAAATTACCGGCAACTATTATTTTACGTGCTTTAGGTTATACGACCGAAGAAATCTTATCGATGTTCTTCGATAAAGTGAACTTTGAAATCCAAGATAATAAATTATTGATGACATTGGTGCCGGAACGCTTACGTGGTGAAACCGCTGCGTTCGATATTGAAGCGAACGGCAAAGTTTACGTTGAGCGTGGTCGTCGTATTACTGCACGTCATATTCGCACATTAGAAAAAGACGGCATTACTCAAATTGAAGTACCGGTAGAGTACATCGTCGGTAAAGTAGCGGCGAAAGATTACGTTGATCTTTCAACCGGCGAATTAGTTTGTCCGGCGAATATGGAAATCTCAATGGAGATGTTGGCGAAATTATCGCAAGCAGGCTACAAAGAGATCGAAGTATTATTTACTAACGATTTAGATCACGGTCCGTATATTTCTGAAACTTTACGTGTTGATCCGACTTACGACCGTTTATCCGCGTTAGTGGAAATCTATCGTATGATGCGTCCGGGCGAGCCACCGACAAAAGAAGCGGCGGAAGCGTTATTCGATAATATGTTCTTCTCGGCAGATCGTTACGATTTATCTGCTGTGGGTCGTATGAAATTTAATCGCTCACTTGATATTCTAGAGGGCGTAGGTTCCGGTATTTTAAGCAATGACGATATTACCGGCGTGATGAAGAAACTAATCGAAATCCGTAACGGTCGTGGCGAAGTGGACGATATCGACCACTTAGGTAACCGTCGTATTCGTTCGGTAGGCGAAATGGCTGAAAACCAATTCCGTATCGGTTTAGTACGTGTAGAGCGTGCTGTGCGTGAGCGTTTATCATTAGGTGATTTAGACGGTATTACTCCGCAAGATTTAATCAATGCGAAACCAATTTCTGCGGCAGTGAAAGAGTTCTTCGGTTCTTCACAACTTTCGCAATTTATGGACCAAAATAACCCGCTTTCAGAGGTTACCCATAAACGTCGTATTTCGGCATTAGGTCCGGGCGGTTTAACCCGCGAACGTGCAGGCTTTGAGGTTCGAGACGTACATACTACTCACTATGGTCGTTTATGTCCGATCGAAACCCCTGAAGGTCCGAACATCGGTTTGATTAACTCACTTTCAGTATATGCACGTACTAATAACTACGGTTTCTTAGAAACGCCGTTCCGTAAAGTGGTAAACGGTCAAGTGACCGAAGATATCGAATATTTATCAGCAATCGAAGAAGGTAACTACGTTATCGCTCAGGCTAACTCAAACTTAGATGAGAATTTCCGTTTTACCGATACTTACGTAACTTGTCGTGGCGAACACGGTGAGTCAGGTTTATACAAACCGGAAGAAATCCACTATATGGATATCTCAACACAACAAGTGGTTTCTGTTGCGGCGGCGTTAATTCCGTTCCTTGAGCACGACGATGCGAACCGTGCGTTAATGGGTGCGAACATGCAACGTCAGGCTGTTCCGACATTACGTGCGGATAAACCGTTAGTCGGTACCGGTATGGAAAAACCAATTGCACTTGACTCGGGTGTAGCGATTGTGGCGAAACGTGGTGGTATCGTTCAACGTGTTGATGCCTCTCGTATCGTAGTGAAAGTAAACGAAGATGAAACGATTCCGGGCGAAGCGGGTATCGACATCTATAACTTAATTAAATATACCCGTTCAAACCAAAATACCTGTATCAACCAAATTCCTTGTGTGAATTTAGGAGAGCCGGTAGCACGTGGCGAGATCTTAGCGGACGGTCCTTCAACAGATTTAGGTGAATTAGCATTAGGTCAAAACATTCGTGTGGCGTTCATGCCATGGAACGGTTATAACTTCGAAGACTCAATGTTAGTCTCTGAGCGTGTGGTACAAGAAGACCGCTTCACGACAATTCACATTCAAGAGTTATCTTGTGTGGCACGTGATACTAAATTAGGTGCGGAAGAAATTACGGCGGATATTCCGAACGTAGGCGAATCGGCATTAAGTAAACTTGATGAATCAGGTATCGTTTACGTGGGTGCGGAAGTTAAAGGTGGTGACATCTTAGTTGGTAAAGTAACGCCTAAAGGTGAAACCCAATTAACACCGGAAGAAAAACTTTTACGTGCGATCTTCGGTGAGAAAGCATCTGACGTTAAAGATTCTTCATTACGTGTACCAAACGGTACTTCAGGTACGGTTATTGACGTTCAAGTATTTACTCGTGACGGCGTTGAAAAAGATAAACGTGCGTTAGAAATCGAGGAAATGCAGCTTAAAGAAGCGAAGAAAGATTTAACTGAAGAGTTAGAGATTTTAGAAGCCGGTTTATTTACCCGTGTACGTAACTTATTAATCGAAGGCGGCGTATCTGAAGCTGAATTGGATAAAGTTTCTCGTGAGAAATGGTTAGAACAAACCTTAGATGACGAAGCGAAACAAAATCAATTAGAACAGCTTGCGGAACAGCACGAAGAGTTACGTAAAGAGTTTGAACGTAAACTTGAAATTAAACGCAACAAGATCATCCAAGGTGACGATTTAGCACCGGGTGTGTTAAAAGTGGTTAAAGTTTACTTAGCGGTTCGTCGCCAAATCCAACCGGGTGATAAAATGGCGGGTCGTCACGGTAACAAAGGTGTTATCTCGAAAATCAACCCAGTTGAAGATATGCCGTACGATGAAAACGGTCAGCCGGTTGAGATCGTATTGAACCCGCTGGGCGTACCTTCACGTATGAACATCGGTCAGATCTTAGAAACGCACTTAGGTTTAGCGGCGAAAGGTATCGGCGACCAAATTAACGCAATGATCAAACAACAACAATCTGTTGCGAAATTGCGTGAATATATCCAAAAAGCATACGATTTAGGTCACGGCTCACAATCAGTAGATTTAAGCACCTTTACCGATGAAGAAGTAATGCGTTTAGCAGAAAACTTACGTAAAGGTTTACCGCTTGCAACACCGGTATTCGACGGTGCACACGAAAGCGAAATCAAAGGCTTATTAGAATTAGGCGGCTTACCGACTTCAGGTCAAATTACCTTATTTGACGGTCGTACCGGTGAGAAATTCGAGCGTCCTGTAACCGTAGGTTATATGTATATGCTCAAATTGAACCACTTGGTTGACGACAAAATGCACGCGCGTTCAACCGGTTCTTATAGTCTTGTTACTCAACAACCGCTTGGTGGTAAAGCACAGTTCGGTGGTCAGCGTTTCGGTGAGATGGAGGTTTGGGCATTAGAAGCATACGGTGCCGCTTATACCTTACAAGAAATGCTAACGGTTAAATCGGATGACGTGAACGGTCGTACGAAGATGTATAAAAACATCGTGGACGGCACACATCAAATGGAACCGGGTATGCCGGAATCATTCAACGTATTGTTGAAAGAGATTCGTGCCTTAGGTATTGATATGGAGCTTGACGAAGAATAATCGTCAGCCCTCAAGCGGTCGAATTTGGTAAAAATTTTGCAAAATTCGACTGCTTGTAAAACTCAGATTTCATCGTTTAGAGCCCTGCGTTCTAAGCAAAACTTTAATTCCTCACTAGGGGCAAAAAGTGAAAGACTTAGTAAAGTTTTTAAAAGCACAATCGAAATCGAATGATGATTTTGATGTAATTAAAATTGGTTTAGCATCACCGGATAAAATCCGTTCTTGGTCTTTCGGTGAAGTAAAAAAACCGGAAACAATTAACTATCGTACCTTTAAACCTGAGCGTGATGGTCTTTTCTGTGCACGTATCTTCGGACCGGTAAAAGATTACGAATGTCTTTGTGGTAAATATAAACGCTTAAAACACCGTGGTGTAATTTGTGAAAAATGTGGCGTTGAAGTAACCCAAACTAAAGTACGTCGTGACCGTATGGGTCATATCGAACTTGCGTGTCCGGTTGCGCACATTTGGTTCTTAAAATCACTTCCGTCCCGTATCGGTTTAATCTTAGATATGCCGTTACGCGATATCGAACGTGTACTTTACTTCGAATCTTATGTAGTTACCGAACCGGGAATGACCGATTTAGAAAAAAATCAGTTATTAACCGAAGAACAGTTCTTAGATGCGGAAGAGCGTTGGGGCGATGAGTTTGAAGCGAAAATGGGTGCGGAAGGTATTCAAGCACTTCTACGCGATATGGACTTAGAGCACCAATGTGAAATGATGCGTGAAGAGTTACAAGAAACGAACTCTGAAACAAAACGTAAGAAAATCACAAAACGCTTAAAATTATTAGAAGCATTCCAACAATCCGGCAACAAACCGGAGTGGATGGTAATGACCGTATTACCGGTACTTCCGCCGGATCTTCGTCCGTTAGTACCACTTGACGGAGGTCGTTTTGCGACTTCGGATCTGAACGATTTATATCGTCGCGTGATCAACCGTAACAACCGTTTAAAACGCTTATTAGATTTAGTAGCGCCGGATATCATCGTACGTAATGAAAAACGTATGTTACAAGAGTCTGTCGATGCGTTATTAGATAACGGTCGTCGTGGTCGTGCAATTACAGGTTCTAACAAACGTCCATTAAAATCTCTTGCAGATATGATCAAGGGTAAACAAGGTCGTTTCCGTCAGAACTTATTAGGTAAACGTGTGGACTATTCAGGCCGTTCGGTAATCACCGTAGGTCCTTACTTACACCTACACCAATGCGGTTTACCGAAAAAAATGGCATTGGAATTATTCCGTCCGTTTATTTATTCTAAATTAGAATCTCGCGGCATTGCTTCAACAATCAAAGCTGCGAAGAAAATGGTTGAACGTGAAGAACCGATCGTATGGGATATCCTTGCAGAAGTTATTCGTGAACACCCAATTTTATTAAACCGTGCACCTACACTTCACCGTTTAGGTATTCAGGCATTTGAACCTATCTTAATCGAAGGTAAAGCAATCCAGTTACACCCGCTTGTTTGTGCGGCGTTCAATGCGGACTTCGATGGTGACCAAATGGCGGTACACGTACCATTAACACTTGAAGCTCAGTTAGAAGCTCGTGCGTTAATGATGTCAACTAACAATGTACTTTCACCGGCAAGTGGTGACCCGATTATCGTACCTTCTCAGGACGTTGTATTAGGTCTTTACTATATGACGCGTGAGAAAGTGAATGCGAAAGGTGAAGGAATGTATTTCCTTGACCCACGTGAAGCGGAAAAAGCATACCGTACCGGTCAAGCTGAATTACACGCTCGCGTAAAAGTTCGTATTACCGAACACGTAAAAAACGAAGCGGGCGAATTAGTTGCGGAAACTAAGTTGTTAGATACTACTATCGGTCGTGCAATCTTATGGATGATCGCACCGAAAGGTATGCCGTTTAAAGTATTCAACCAAACGTTAGGTAAAAAAGCGATTTCAAAATTAATCAACGAATCGTACCGTCGTTTAGGTTTAAAAGAATCGGTAATCCTTGCCGACCAAATTATGTACACTGGTTTCGCGTACGCTGCTCGTTCAGGTGCGTCAGTCGGTATCGATGATATGGTGATTCCGGCGCAAAAACACGAAATTATTCGTGCGGCGGAAGCAGAAGTGGCAGAGATTCAAGAACAATTTAACTCAGGTCTTGTAACTGCGGGCGAACGTTATAACAAAGTAATCGATATTTGGGCGGCTGCAAACGAACGTGTTGCAAAAGCAATGATGGAAAACCTTTCAACGGAAGAAGTCATCAACCGTGAAGGTAACCCGGAAAAACAAGCGTCATTCAACAGTATCTTTATGATGGCTGACTCGGGTGCGCGTGGTTCTGCAGCTCAGATTCGTCAGTTAGCGGGTATGCGTGGTCTTATGGCTCGTCCGGACGGCTCGATCATCGAAACGCCGATTACCGCAAACTTCCGTGAAGGTCTGAACGTTCTTCAGTACTTTATTTCAACCCACGGTGCGCGTAAAGGTCTTGCGGATACCGCATTAAAAACAGCGAACTCAGGTTACTTAACACGTCGTTTAGTAGATGTAGCACAAGACTTAGTAATCACTGAAGATGACTGTGGTACACACGAAGGTATCGTGATGACTCCGTTAATCGAAGGTGGTGACGTTAAAGAAGCATTACGTGATCGTGTATTAGGCCGTGTGGTTGCAGAAGACGTATTAAAACCGGGTACGGAAGAAGTATTAATTCCACGTAACACCTTAATCGATGAGAAATGGTGTGATGTGATTGATGCGGAATCTGTGGACGTAATCAAAGTACGTTCTGTGGTAACTTGTAACACAGACTTCGGTGTGTGTGCGAAATGTTACGGTCGTGACCTTGCTCGTGGTCACCTTATCAACCAAGGTGAAGCAGTGGGTGTTATTGCGGCGCAATCAATCGGTGAACCGGGTACACAGTTAACCATGCGTACGTTCCACATCGGTGGTGCGGCTTCTGCGGCAGCAAAAGAATCTAGCATCCAAGTGAAAAACGCAGGTACGATTAAGTTAACTAACGCTAAATTTGTAACCAACAAAGAAGGCAAAATCGTATTAACTTCACGTAACACAGAATTAACCGTAATCGACACATTCGGTCGTACCAAAGAAAACTATAAAGTACCTTACGGTGCAGTGCTTTCTAAAAACGACGGTGCAGAAGTTGCAGTAGGTGAAGTCGTTGCGAACTGGGATCCGCATACAATGCCGGTCATCTCAGAGGTAAGCGGTCGCATCCAATTCAGCGACATCGTAGATGGCTTAACCGTTACTCGTCAAACTGATGAATTAACCGGTTTATCATCTATCGTGGTGCAAGATGTGGGTGAACGTGCAACAGCAGGTAAAGATTTACGTCCAGCATTACGTTTAGTAGATGCGCAAGGTAACGACATCTTAATCCCTGGCACAGACGTTGCAGCACAATACTTCTTACCAGGTAAAGCAATCGTAACTTTAGATGACGGTGCAGAAATCGAAGTCGGTGAAGCATTAGCACGTATTCCACAAGAATCTGTGGGTACGAAAGATATTACCGGTGGTCTTCCATGCGTAGCAGACTTATTCGAAGCACGTAAACCGAAAGAGCCGGCAATCCTTGCTGAAATTTCAGGTATCGTGTCATTCGGTAAAGAAACTAAAGGTAAACGTCGTTTAGTGATCACGCCGGCAGAAGGCGAAGCATTCGAAGAAATGATTCCGAAATGGCGTCAGCTCAACGTATTTGAAGGCGAGATGGTACAACGTGGTGACGTAATCTCTGATGGTGCGGAAACGCCGCACGATATCTTACGTTTACGTGGCGTTCACGCTGTAACGGATTACATCGTAAACGAAGTACAAGAAGTTTACCGCTTACAAGGGGTAAAAATTAACGATAAACACATCGAAGTTATCGTTCGCCAAATGTTACGTAAAGCGGTTATCACCAACGCATACGACAGCGAATTCCTCGAAGGGGAACAAGTTGAAGTTTCACGAGTGAAAATTGCTAACCGTAAACGTGCGGAAGAAGGTAAACCGCTTGTTGAGTTCGAACGTGAATTACTTGGTATTACCAAAGCGTCGCTTGCAACCGAGTCATTTATCTCAGCGGCGTCGTTCCAAGAAACCACACGTGTGCTTACTGAAGCGGCTGTGGCAGGTAAACGTGACGAATTACGCGGCTTGAAAGAGAACGTAATCGTAGGTCGTTTAATCCCAGCAGGTACAGGTTTCGCATATCATCAAAACCGTGCGAAAAAACGTAGCCAGCCAGAACAAGCGGTCGCTTTTGAAGCTCCGGTTGCAAAAGCTAACGGATTCGCAACCGATGCTGATATCGAAGCGGAATTCGAATTCGTTGCAGACGATGCAACTCAAAGCCTAGCAGCGTTATTAAACGCAGGTGATGAAGAGTAATTCGTAGCGTATAGATAAAAAAGCCCCCAGAACGAAAGTTTTGGGGGCTTTTTATGTTTTTTTATCCATGTATGTTGAAACTTTATCAGTTTTATATAGAATGTAACATCAGTATAAGTGAATTTTTCAAAGCGTAACGGAAATCTACTATATGCAACAATCCATTTCGAAGACTGGATTTTTTAAATATTTAATTACAAGTCAATTCTTGAATGCTTTTTCTACAGTATTATTATCTGGTGTAATGGACAAAATGGTTGCTAAAAAGTGGCTTAAAGCTTTATAGTACAAGGCTTTAAGCCCTATTTTTGAAAATGAACCAAAAAACTGCCCTTTCTGCTTAAATCGGAATATTAAGAAAAATGGCGTAAGAAATAAGATTCAACGTTATAAATGTAACGATTGTAATAAAACTTTACCCTCCAAATAAAATTAAATCCTGCTGATATTTGGTTTGATTATTCTCAAGGAAAACAAACCTATAAAGAACTCGCAATTAAATATCAATGTTCGGTTAAAACGATTCAAAGATACATTGATAAAGCCCCTAAAGCGATATTAAAAGCCCCTGTTTCAAACGTACTTAATATTCTGATGGACACAACTCTCTTCGGTCGTGAATTTGGCGTGCTGGTACTGATGGATAGCCTAAGTAAAAACGTGATTTATCATCAAATCGTGACGACGGAACGAGATGAATATTATCAAGTAGCATTAAACAGGCTAAGAGAAAAAGGCTATGTAATTCAATCAGTTACTTGTGATGGGCGTAAAGGATTACTGAAAGACCTCTTTAATACACCGACTCAAATGTGTCTGTTTCATATGGTGGCGATTGTGATGAGAAAGCTAAGGAAAAAGCATAAATCCGTTGCAGGAAAAGAGTTAAAAACTATCATAAAAACCTTAAAAGACAGCTCAAAGCATGAATTTTATCGTCGTTTACATAATTGGCATCTAAGACATCAAGATTTTTTAAATGAACATTCGGAGAAATGTAATGAGAAAGGCTATTTTCCTTATAAGCATAAGAATATTAGAGGGGCTTTTGCCAGTTTGAAATATTATGAGAAATATTTATTTACCTTTGAAAAATATGCGGACTTAAATATTGAAAGAACAACAAATCGATTAGAGGGTTTATTTAGTGAATTAAAACGGAAATTAAATAATCACAACGGATTAAGTAAAACACGTAAGATTATGTTTATAAAGGATTTTTTAAATAAAAAGAGTTGCTAACAATTTTAAAAAAATAATTATTAGCAACCACTTTGTCCACTTGAGCTTACTTTGGACAAATTAGCAACCATTTTGTCCATTACACCTTTTGCAAAAAATTCGGGAAATTTAACCGCTTATCGTTTTATGGATATGTTACGGAAACGCTCTATTCAGATCATGTTTTAACAACACAATCGCTCCGCCGATAAGTAAGAAATCCTTAAAGATAAAGCTATTAAATCCGATTTGTGCCAGTAGACTAAGCGTGACTAAACCGGTACCGATTAATCCTAACGCGCCGATAATCCCTGCTTTCGGATAAAAAATACCGGCAAATAAACCGATATAAGTAATGCCTTCGATTACCCCCAGTAAATAGCTTGTACCGTGAAAACCAAACCAATCGTAGAGAAAATTAAGCCAAGTAGTAGAAATTAACGGTTTAAGAGCCTCTACCTCGAAATCAAACCATTTAAAAATCCCGAATGTGGCAAAGACGATAAAAATTGATAAACGCAGGATCAGAATATCTACTTCCGATGTTTTAAATTTATTTAGCAAGTTTTGCATAATGTCTCCTTATAAATAATTATGATACTTATAAGGGACGTAACAATAGGTAAGCTCTTACAAGGAAATATGGAAAGGAGAGCTTAAGCGGTAAACAAGCGGTTGAATTTGCAAGATTTTTCGTAATTTCGACCGCTTATGTCCCGATTAGCCGAAAAGATTATTTTTTTCTTCAGTTTTTCTTAAGATTTAGGGTATAGCCTAAGCATAGTAGCAAGTAATGCTATTGAACCAGAGGAGGTTATTATGAAAAACGTAAAACTTATGCCGATGTTAATGGCCGGTATCGTGACTTTTTCTTCTTTCAGTTGGGCGGCGATCGAAGCACCTTTTCCCAATCGTTCAACCAATATAGCCGCTAAAACCACCGCATCCGTACTAAGCCAAGCGGAAATTGATTCTTTACGTTATATGCGAGAAGAGGAAAAATTGGCGCACGATGTATATATCCATTTATACAATCGCTGGAAAACGCCGGTTTTCTTAAATATCGCCCATGCAGAGAAAATCCATACTCAAGCGGTGGCGAATTTATTGCATCATTACCAAGTAACCGATTCGATTCCTAATGAAACGGGTAAATTCAATCATCCCGAGTTACAAAAATTATATGACCAACTGACTCGGCAAGGTGAAAAGAGCCTCATGGAAGCGCTCAAAGTCGGTATGTTAATTGAAGATTTGGATATTGCCGACTTGCAGAAAGCTCAACAAAGCGTAACACAAAACGATATTAAAATGATTTATCAATTCTTAGAAAAAGGTTCGCGTAACCATCTACGTGGTTTTTATCGAAATTTACGTCAAATAGGTGGAGATTATCAGCCGCAATATATTACTTCAGCTTATTTTAATCAGATTGTATCAAGTAGAATGGAACGAGGGAGATCATTTTAATCTATAAATCAGAAAGAAAGGCTGAATTAAAATAAGGTCCAGCCTTTTCTGTTTTAATCGAAAATTCAAGTTGTCATTAATCTTTCTTAGGGAGTAAGGCTAAATCAATTAAGATAGATATAAGTACAAATAAAACTCCTCATCAAGTGAGTTCACCATAGGGGATAAATCCTTTTATACTACATACAACTATCTATCTTAAAAAAATATTGTTGATTATATTTTAGTACATAAGATGCTTTGTCTTCCGAAAATAAAGGATAAACTTTAATCTGATCGTCTTCTCGTGAAGATAAGTTATTCTCTAGATATATACTTCCTTTAACATCTGCAAAGTTTCTACAAATATAAATTCCTTTGCTTGTTTCATTATCAAAGTATTGGTATTCATATAAGTAATGTTTTATTACTTTAACAATATTATCTGGATTCTCATATTTTTTTACTACGAGCAAGGTAGATATAAATATAGAAATAAATGATAAAATTAAACTAACTGTTATAATGGGTTTTCTATATTTTTGACCTTCTTTTTGAATAATACTGGCTTGTAGGAAAAATAGGATAAGTATTGATATTATTATATATAATAAAAAGGAAATGTTTATTAATATTATAGTTGTTAGTAGTATGATTGTATTAGATAAGAACCCATTACTAATGAATAGAGTGTTCTTTATTCCTGTTATTTCGAAGTAATTTATATAAAGCAGGCCTATAAGATAATTATAGTATAAGGTAAATAATGTAACGACAATGGATGATGTTATAATGGAATATAATTTCTTTATGCTTTTTATTTGTTTTTTATCTAAAAATAAATCGTATAAAATATAGCATAGTGCAAATAGGTTTAGTATTAACCATAATGCAGCATCAAAATAAAATTCTTGTTTTTGAGAGTTATTGAATAAAAGTAAAAAAACAAATTGAACTAATAAAATATAAAAGTATTTCATTTTCTCTCGTATATTAAAAGCGGTCAAAGTTCGCAAAAAATTTGCAAATTTTGACCGCTTGTTATCCGTTAATTAAAGAATAAAACGACTTAAATCTTCATTCTCTACTACGTCATTTAACGCATCTTGTACGTATTTCTCATCAACGATGATTTTCTCGCCTGAGCGTTCGCTTGCGTCGAATGAGATGCCGTCCATTAGGCGTTCTAATACGGTGTGTAAACGGCGAGCACCGATGTTTTCGGTTTTTTCGTTTACACGGAATGCCGATTCGGCGATTTTGCTGATACCGTCTTTGGTGAATTCGATTTCCACGCCTTCGGTTTTCATTAACTCACGATATTGTAGCGTTAATGAAGCGTTCGGTTCGGTGAGGATACGTTCGAAATCTTCTTTAGTCAGTGATTTTAATTCGACGCGAATCGGTAAACGGCCTTGTAATTCCGGTAATAAATCTGATGGACGAGCCACTTGGAATGCACCTGAACAGATAAATAAAATATGGTCGGTTTTTACCATACCGTGTTTGGTATTGACCGTAGAACCTTCAATAATCGGCAGTAAATCACGTTGTACACCTTCACGAGAAACATCGCCGCCCGAATGTTCGCCTTTTTTACAGATTTTGTCGATCTCATCAATAAACACGATACCGTGTTGTTCAACCGCTTCAATCGCTTGTTGTTTTAGCTCTTCCGGATTCACCAGTTTTGCCGCTTCTTCGTCCACCATTACTTTTAACGCATCCTTGATTTTCATTTTGCGTTTTTTGGTTTTGTTCGGCGACATACCTTCAAATAACGATTGAAGTTGCGAAGTCATTTCTTCCATACCCGGCGGCGTCATAATTTCTACGCTCACTTGTGCCGCAACATCGATTTCGATTTCTTTGTCATCAAGCTGACCTTCACGCAATTTTTTGCGGAACACTTGGCGGGTTGAGCTGTTATCGCTTTCTTGTACGTTACCCCATTGATCTTTTGCCGGCGGTAATAACACATCTAAAATACGATCTTCCGCCGCATCCTGCGCACGCATACGGTTTTTTTCGACCGCTTGCGATTTAACTAATTTTACTGCGACATCAGTCAGATCTTTGATAATCGAATCGACTTCTTTACCGACATAACCGACCTCGGTGAATTTAGTCGCTTCCACTTTAATAAAAGGTGCGTTGGCTAATTTTGCTAAACGGCGTGCAATTTCGGTTTTACCCACACCGGTCGGGCCGATCATCAGAATGTTTTTCGGGGTAACTTCTTGGCGGAGGTCTTCCGGTAATTGCATTCTTCTCCAACGGTTACGTAGGGCAATCGCCACCGCACGTTTTGCTTCATTTTGTCCGATAATGTGTGCGTCCAATTCCGACACGATTTCACGAGGGGTCATTGACATATTTTTTGTTCCTTCTGAATATTTTCCTTTTTGTAAAACAGCGGTTATTCGATTATTTTGTTACCCTCGCCCCTTGTGGGAGAGGGAAAGATTTTTCTTCGTTCAGAAGAAAAATCAGGGAGAGGGGATGCGGTCGAATTTGTTTGAGTTTTTGCAAATTTCCCTCTCTCTGCTTGTTTCGCTGAACGCTTCAACAAGCTTTCTCTCTCCCGCAAGGGGAGAGAGTGAAGCTTAATAACCTTGCATTTATAAAAAAGAGGAAAATGAGTTTTATACTTCTTCGATTACGTGATTATGATTTGAGTAAATATCAATATCACCGGCGATTTTTAATGCTTCCACTACGATTTCTTTTGCAGATAAATTATTTTGCGTGCGAAGTAGTGCAAGTGCCGCCGCTTTGGCGTAGTTACCGCCGGAGCCGATGGCTAACACGTCTTGTTCCGGTTCAATCACATCACCAGAGCCCGAAACAAGTAAAAATTCGCTTTCGTTCGCCACAATCATCATCGCTTCTAATTTACGAAGCGAACGTTCAGTACGCCATTCTTTTGCCAGTTCCACCGCAGATTTGATTAAGTGACCTTGGTGCAGTTCCAATTTTTTCTCGAATAAATCACGTAAGATAAACGCATCGGCAGTCGAGCCTGCAAAACCGGTGACCACTTTATCTTTATACATACGGCGCACTTTGCGTACCGTACCTTTTTCTACACAATTACCTAGCGTTGCTTGTCCGTCACCACCGATAGCGACTTTGCCGTCTTTGCGAACACATACGATTGTTGTCATATTAAATCCTTGTCCTTTATTTTAGGGAAAACTGCGGTGTTAAATGGGGGAAAATTTGTCTTTTTCAAGGACAAGCGGTCAGATTTCACAAGAAAATTGCAAATTCATCGCCACCGGCTTGTCGTTCACTAATTCGATTCGGGCTTTATACGCCAACACTTTCATCCCGGCATTTTTTGCTTGTTCAAATAATTCGGCATATTGCGGATCAATCTGTTTTGCCACAGCAAAATGTTGGATACCGGTGTGTAAAATCGCAAAAAATATGACCGCTTTTTGCCCCGATTCGGCAATCGCAGCCAATTCTCGTAGGTGTTTTTGCCCGCGTTCCGTTTTGGCATCGGGGAACATCCCTAAACCGTTTTCAGCAAGTAAGGTAGTGGATTTTACTTCCACAAAACAGTCGGGTTGATTGTCCGCTTTTAGTAAAAAATCAATGCGGCTGTTTTCCGTGCCGTATTTTTGTTCGGGCAAGACGGTTTGGTAATCGGTAAGTTCGGCAATCCACTTTTTTTCTAATGCTTCTTGCACGAGCTGATTGGCTCGTTGGGTATTCACACAAATAAAATCGCCAGCTTGAGTTTGAGTTAGTTCCCAAGTATGAGCATATTTACGTTTCGGATTATCGGAGGTGGAAAACCAAACGGTATCGCCGGAGGTAGCACAGCCGGTCATTGCACCGGTGTTCGGACAATGTAGGGTAATTTGTTCGCCGTTGGGCAGCAGAATATCGGCTAAAAAACGTTTATAACGTTTGATTAATATGCCACAAGAAAGAGAAGGAAATTGCATAATAGTCTTTGATTTATAAAGAAAAAAACCGCTTTTTGCAAAGCGGTTTTTGTGTCAATCTGATTAACGGTTGGTCAGGTTGTTATTACCTGACTGGCGGGTCAGGTAATAACTTAATCTCGATCAGCTTTGTTTAACAATCTGATATAAGGAGAACGAGAAATGAAAGCATTTTGGCTTATCATTATCTTTTTAGTGTTATTACTTGTTTGCTCACCAGCGCAGTAATAACCTAAACCAACTACACGGCAGGCATTTGCTTGCCGTGTTCTTACTATAAGTCGAGTTGATTAAATTTTCAACCCTTAAATTTCATAAAACTCTAATGGTAAATCGTCCGGATCTTTAAAGAAAGTGAAGCGTTTACCGGTCAAGTCATCAATTCGAATCGGTTCACATTCCACAGTATTTTTTGCTAAAAATTCGACCGCTTGTTGTACGTCTTTCACACGAAACGCTAAATGGCGCAAGCCGCAGGCTTCCGGGCTATTTGGGCGTTGCGGCGGATTCGGAAAACTAAATAATTCAATTTGCGAACCGTCGGCAAAACGCAGATCGAGCTTATAGCTTTCACGTGCCGCACGGTAGGTTTCGTCAATAATTTCCGCACCGAGAATTTGCGTATAAAAGTGTTTAGATTTGGTGTAATCAGCGGCAATAATTGCCACGTGATGGAAGCCGAGAATCGGGGTTGGCATAATTTTTCCTTATAAAAGTTTTGCAAAAAAACTGTCAAATATGACCGCTTAGGTTATGATGCACGGTCTGATTATGCTTTCTATTTTAAAAGGTTTCGAGTGAAAACAAAATCGCAGTTTCCGCCGGCTCAATCCGATCCGGCTCAGCCGTTCGCTAAAGCGGTATTAGCTTGGTTCGCACAGTATGGGCGGAAACATTTACCTTGGCAACAAAATAAAACTTTATATGGGGTTTGGTTGTCGGAAGTGATGTTGCAGCAAACGCAGGTTGCGACCGTTATTCCGTATTTCGAGCGTTTTATCGAACGTTTCCCGACGGTAACGGATTTAGCCGATGCGCACATTGATGAAGTGTTGCATTTGTGGACGGGCTTAGGTTATTACGCACGCGCCAGAAATTTGCATAAGGCGGCACAGCAAATTCGTGATCAATTTAATGGTGAGTTCCCAACCGATTTTGATGATGTTTTGGCACTTTCCGGCGTAGGGCGCAGTACGGCAGGGGCGATTTTATCGTCCGTGTTAAATGCACCGCATCCGATTTTAGACGGCAATGTAAAACGGGTGCTTTCCCGTGCGTTTGCGGTGGAAGGCTGGAGCGGTGAAAAGAGTGTAGAAAATAAATTGTGGCAATTAACCGCAAGCGTTACGCCGAATAGCCAAGTTGCCGATTTTAATCAGGCGATGATGGATCTCGGTGCAATGGTCTGTACCCGCAGCAAACCGAAATGCTCGTTATGTCCGTTAGCGAATTTATGCGAAGCGAATCGGCTTGAAGCATGGGATAAATTTCCGGTAAAAAAACCGAAGAAAATTTTGCCCGAACGTCAGGCGTATTTTTTGATTATCAAAGCGGGTAACAAGATTTTATTGGAACAGCGTGAAGCCAAAGGGCTTTGGGGCGGGCTATACGTATTTCCGCAGTTTGAAGATTTGGATACGCTTAAGCGGTCGCTTGCTGAACAGAATTTGCAAATATCTCAGCAATTAATCGCATTTCGCCACACATTCAGCCACTTTCATTTGGATATTACCCCGATTTTGGTAGAGCTGGATTTGCAAAAAAATGCACAAAATCAACCGCTTGTCGTACAAGAAAATTGCGGAAATTATCGCCTTTCGGTATCTTCAACCGCTAATTATTGGTATGATTTACAATTACCGAGCGAAATAGGTTTGGCAACGCCCGTAAAACGTATTTTGGACGAACTCAGTTTAACGCTAACTAGCACTAATAAGGAATAAAAAATGGCTCGTACTGTATTTTGTGAATATTTAAAGCAAGAAGCCGAAGGCTTAGATTTTCAATTATATCCCGGCGAATTGGGTAAGCGTATTTTTGATTCTATTAGTAAACAAGCGTGGTCGGAATGGATCAAAAAACAAACGATGCTCGTGAACGAGAAAAAATTAAGTATGATGAATGCTGAACACCGTAAATTGCTTGAAACGGAAATGGTGAATTTTTTGTTTGAAGGTAAAGAGGTTCAGATTGAAGGTTATGTTCCTGTCGAACAGAAGTAACAAGGTATTAATTTCTAATGAAAAAATATACTAAATATTTACCGCTACTGTTGATTATTCCGTTTTTAGCCGCTTGCGGCAGTAGTTCTCCTAAAAAGAGTAAAAGAACCAAAACTCGTGTGGACTACAACACTAAAGATACTAACGGTTTAGATATTTTAACGGGGCAGTTTTCGCATAATATTGACGATATTTGGGGAAGCAACGAGCTTTTAGTCGCAAGTAAAAAAGATTACGTAAAATATACGGATAAGTTTTATACGCGTAGCCATATTTCTTTTGAAGACGGTCAAATCACGATTGAAACTTTAGGTGACCAAAATCATCTACGTAACAGTATTATTCACACCTTATTGATGGGATCGGACCCGAAAGGGATCGACTTATTCGCTTCCGGTGATGCGCCGATTAGCAGTAATCCGTTCCTTGCCGGTCAGGTGAACGATCAATTCGGGCGCGATATCAATAATATTGCGATCGCCAACGATTTTGCGACCTATTTAATCCAAAATAAATTGCAAACTCGTCGCTTGCAAAACGGCAGAACGGTAACTTATGTAGCGATTAAAATGGTGGCGGGGCATATCGAAGTGCGCGCGCGCCAATATCTGCCGCTGGTACGTAAGATGGCGAAACGTTACGGCATTGAGCCTAGTTTAATTTTGGGTATTATGGAAGTCGAATCGGCATTCAACCCGTATGCGGTCAGTTATGCGAACGCTATCGGCTTAATGCAGGTTGTACCGCGTACCGCCGGACGCGATATTTTTGCCCGTAAAGGTTTTGACGGACAGCCGGATCGCGCTTATTTATATAACCCGTCGCAAAATATCGATTCGGGTACGTTATATTTAGCGATTTTACGTGATGAATATTTGGAAGGAATCACTAATCCGACCGCAAAACGTTATGCGATGATTTCCGCTTATAACAGTGGCGCCGGTGCGGTGCTTAAAGTCTTCGATTACGATAAGTATGATGCGATCGATCGTATTAACGAACTTTCGCCGGATGCGGTTTATCGCATTTTAACGACCGCACATCCGTCAAGCCAAGCTCGAAATTATTTGAAGAAAGTGACGAAAGCGCGCGAGAAATATTTACATATTCGATAATTTGTTGTTTTTTAAAGCAAAAAGTACAAAAAAAGCACGTTTGGACAGGCTTTTTTAAATTTTTTAAAAAAATGTTTGACGAAGTGGGGCTAAATCAGCATAATGCACCCCGCAACAAGACGTTGCCTCGATAGCTCAGTCGGTAGAGCAGGGGATTGAAAATCCCCGTGTCGGTGGTTCGATTCCGCCTCGAGGCACCATCTATTCCTCCTTAGTTCAGTCGGTAGAACGGTGGACTGTTAATCCATATGTCGCAGGTTCGAGTCCCGCAGGAGGAGCCATATTCAGAAGCCCTGATGTTTCTCATCAGGGTTTTACTTTATCAGTAGATTGGATATTTCCGGATAAAATTATCTTGGACACTTGACGGCAAATCAAAATAATTGCATAATATCCACTCTTAACGATAAGTTGCCTCGATAGCTCAGTCGGTAGAGCAGGGGATTGAAAATCCCCGTGTCGGTGGTTCGATTCCGCCTCGAGGCACCATCTATTCCTCCTTAGTTCAGTCGGTAGAACGGTGGACTGTTAATCCATATGTCGCAGGTTCGAGTCCCGCAGGAGGAGCCATATTCGGAAGCCCTGATGAGAAATCATCGGGGTTTTGTTTTTTTTATTTTCCGAAAAACAAATTGTATATTAAATAATAAAGCCTATCGAAATTTTGTGATCTCTCTCCAATTTTTAGAAAAAATCTGAAATTTTCCTTCGCAAATTCTTACCAGTCAGAGTATCATTATAGAAAATAATAAATAAAATGATTCCTCGAATATCGTCTGTTTTGCGGCATTACTTCTTAAAAGTAGTGCCGCATTTTTTATATGCTTACCCGATTCTTTCCGCCTTAACATCCTGACATTTTAGAAAAGCAAAGCGAATCAACGTTTTTAACGGATTCTTTCCTACAAGAAATGCAAATTTTTTGTATAATAAAGCCATTTTTCCGCATATAAGCGGTCGAATTTCATAAAAATTTTGCAAAAGAGAACACTATGTTTGAAAACTTATCCGACAGACTGTCGAAAACTCTACGTAATATCACGGGAAAAGGACGTTTAACCGAAGATAATATTAAAGATACGTTACGTGAAGTGCGTATGGCATTATTGGAAGCCGACGTAGCATTACCCGTAGTACGTGAATTTATTAATAAAGTAAAAGAACGCGCATTAGGTACGGAAGTCAATAAAAGCCTAACGCCCGGTCAGGAATTTCTTAAAATCGTACAAAGCGAGCTTGAAATCGCAATGGGCGAAGCGAATGAGGAATTAAATCTCGCAACGCAACCGCCGGCGGTCATTTTAATGGCGGGTTTACAAGGTGCGGGTAAAACCACCTCGGTCGGTAAATTAGCGAAATTCCTGAAAGAACGTCATAAGAAGAAAGTGTTGGTCGTATCCGCCGACGTTTATCGTCCGGCGGCGATTAAACAGCTTCAAACCTTAGCGGATGCGTTAAAAGTCGATTTTTTCCCGACGGAAACCACGCAAAAGCCGGTTGAAATTGCCGAGCTTGCCCTAAAACACGCAAAACTGAATTTCTTTGACGTCTTGATTGTGGATACCGCTGGTCGTTTACACGTGGACGGCGAGATGATGGAAGAAATCCAACAAATCCATCGCGTATTAAATCCGATTGAAACGCTTTTCACAGTGGATGCGATGACCGGTCAAGATGCGGCGAATACGGCGAAAGCTTTCAACGAAGCCTTACCGCTTACCGGTGTGATTTTAACCAAAGTGGACGGTGATGCGCGCGGCGGTGCTGCGTTATCTATTCGCCAAATTACCGGCAAACCGATTAAATTCCTCGGTGTGGGCGAGAAAACCGATGCGTTAGAACCGTTCCATCCGGATCGAGTCGCTTCTCGTATTCTCGGTATGGGTGACGTATTATCGTTAATTGAAGATTTACAACGCTCGGTCGATCAAGAAAAAGCCGAGAAAATGGCACAGAAATTCAAGAAAGGTGATGACTTTACCCTTGAAGATTTCCGTGAACAGCTGATCGAGATGAAGAAAATGGGCGGTATGATGTCGATGTTGGATAAACTGCCGGGCGCGAAGAATTTACCTGATCACGTAAAAAATCAGGTGGATGATAAAATGTTCGTGAAAATGGAAGCGATCATCAACTCAATGACGCTGAAAGAGCGTGCGAATCCGGATATTATTAAAGGTTCTCGCCGTCGTCGTATTGCGTTAGGTTCCGGTACACAGGTTCAAGACGTAAACAAATTGCTCAAGCAATTCGATGAAATGCAACGTATGATGAAAAAAATGCGTAAAGGCGGTATGGCGAAAATGATGCGTGGTATGAAAGGTATGATGGGCGGCGGCATGGGCGCACTCGGCGGCTTAGGCAATATGTTCGGTAAACGCTAGATCATTATGTACTTTTTATCAAATCCCCGTTTGGTTAAACGGGGATTTTTTTATATCCCTTTGTTTTTAGATAGGTGGATTCTTATTGTAAGCGGTCATATTTCCTGATGATTTTTGTAAAAGTTGGAGAATTTAACCGCTTGTTTTGTATTAATTATTCTAAACCGACAATTTTCCAGCGGTTGTGAGACACGCCTTCCACTTTTCCTTTTTTTACGTTAGAGATGTAATCGATCATCATATTTTGAATAGTGCCGGCATTTCTTCCCATTGCAACTTTAGATTCCCAAACAACAGGAATTTGTTGTCCTTCCCATACGCCGCCTTTTTTGATGAGCTGTTCATAACGATATGAGTTCATACCGAGTTTGATTTTGCTGTCATCAGTGATTGCAGTGCCGTCTGCAAGACTAAGATCAACAATTTTCTCGCCGCTTGGTTTGCGTAAATCAATGTTGAATTTTACGCCGCCGAAAATATCAAGTGTGACATATTTCGATTTGCCGCGTTTTTCATTGATACGGTAGTCTTTATCTTGCGGCTGAATCGTATCGAAGTAATCTGCCGACCAATTCATATAGGCTTTAAGCTGTTTGCCGGTCACTTCGTACACGCTCACATCACCGCCTGCATAGCGATAGTTATAGATAATATCTTTTTTCTTAATATCGCCTTTGTCTAAACGTACGGTTTGGTGATCGAAGGCAAAAGACACGACGTCCGCTTTGCTGTAATGTTGTTGCACGTCATTAATCAATGAAGATAAGCCGGTATCTTGCGTAAAGGCAATCGCTACACCGTGATTTTTACCCTGCGGAATCATAGTTTGTGCAGTTTCGCCGATTTTCACATTATTTAAACGGCGTAATTCGTCATGATATGGTTGGTAAATTTTTTCGATTGCCGGATCTGAAGCCAATTTCTTAACCGGTACGGTTTTGGCGGTTTTTGACAATAATTTCACCTTGCCGTTATCCGCCACATCAAAGGCTAAATCCACTTCCGAAACCACGGTGCCGTAGCGGTGCGGTTCGGTAACGAGCGTATTTTTAATTGTTTCCGCCGGAATGTTTTTGTGCATATGGCCGGCGATAATCACATCAATGCCTTCTACATTATTGATTACATCCGCCACACCGGTATCAGGGATATTATTTTCGTTTTCAATCCCCATATGCGCTAACACGATAATCGCATCAACCCCTTTTTCTTTTAACTTGGCAATTTGTGCTTTCGCTTCTTCGCTCGGCGAGCTGAATTTCATTTCATCAAGATTGTGGGTATCTTTTTCAAAGGTTGCTGACATTGGGGTAGTTAAGCCGATTAAACCGAGTTTTACGCCGTCTTTTTCAATAATATCGGTCGCAGTAACGTAACGTTTACCATCTTTTTTGTAGTAGAAGTTGGCGGTGAGCACTTTAGCGTTAATGTCTTTAATGATTTCATCTAAAGCGGTCATACCGAAGTTAAATTCGTGGTTACCTAAAACGAAATAGTCGTATTTCATTTCGTTTAATACTTTAGGCACCGGATTATCTTTGTAGTATTTTTCGGTTTTCGCAAATACTTCCACTTGGTTGTCTTGAATCGCATCACCGATATCGACTAACACTACATTTTTATTATTTTGGCGTACCTCTTTTACATAGGTGGAAATTTGCGCGTAAGAACCGGATTTGTCCTCAATATCCGCACCATAGTTCCAAGGTACGATACGACCGTGAACATCCGACGTACCTAAAAATTTAATATTCACTTCTTTAGCGACGGCCATGCTTGCTGCCGAAAGAACAAATAAAGTACCGAGTACTTTTTTCATAATGATCTCCTTATGAGATAAATAGGGATAGATTGCAAACTATTTTAACTTAGGTTGATTATATATTATACTTAATTGAAAGCGTTTTTTCGGAAAGAATGATTTGATGAATATGAATTGAGTATTTACGAAAAAACAAGCAGTCGAATTTCGCAAAAATTTGTAAAATTTGACCGCTTGTAATGAAAAGCTATAAACCTATCGCATAGCGTAGTGCTTTTTTCTTGAGCGGGGTAATTTTTTCCGCCAGTACTAAGCCTAAATTTCGGGCGACTTTTACCGGCAATAACTCGGTTTTGAATGCCTTATAAAAAACGTCCATACCGGTTTGCATCAATAAATTATCGGGTTTACGTTTATGTTCGTAACGTTTAAGTACCCCCTCGTCTGCAAAGTTTTCGCCTTTTTTGACCGCTTGTTCAATCACTTCCAATAGCACTTGCACATCTTTAAAACCGAGATTGACGCCTTGTCCGGCAAGCGGATTAATCGTGTGTGCCGCATCGCCAATCAGCACCACACCGTTTTTGACGTAATGTTGAGCATGTTGGCGAGTCAGCGGAAAACCGGCGGCATTGACTACTTCCACTTTGCCTAAACGAGCAGGGAAATGCTGCTGAATTTCGGCGGTGAGTTTTTCTGAAGACAGCTGTTTTAGCTGAGCAATGCGTTGCGGAGCGTCATACCACACGACACAACCGTTATGTTCTAATAATGGTAGAAATGCACGAGGACCGCTCGGGAAGAATTGTTGCCATGTGACCGATTGTTGCGGTAATTCGGTTTTCACCGTGGCAAGTAAACAATGTTGGCGATACTGCCAGCCGGTTAGCCCGATACCCGCCCAGTTACGCACTTGTGAGTTTGCGCCGTCCGCCGCAATCAGCAATGGGGCGGTAAATGTTTGCTCATCAACGGTTATCGTCCATAATTGTTCGTGATAATTTGCAGAAATTTGCGAAAATCCGACCGCTTGTCGGCAATTTGGATATTGGTTTAAGGCTTGCCATAAACCGAGCTGAATCGCATTATTTTCTACCATAAAACCGAGCTTATCCAAGCCGATTTCCGCCGCATGAAAAGCGGTATTAAACCCTTCGATTTCCCAGGTTTCCAAACCGTCATACGGGCAAACTCGCATTTGGCTGATCGCCTGCCATGCGCCTAGTTCTTCCAGCAGTTTGACCGAGGTAATACTGATAGCGGAAATACGCAAATCATAAGCGGCATTCGCATCAAATGAGGGAAGCGGATTTTTTTCGATTAACGCGATATTTAACCCTTGCTTCGCCAAGCCGAGTGCTACCGCAGCTCCGACCATACCGCCACCGATAATGATAATATCCTGTGTTTTCATTTTGCCCCTCATTTGCTGAATATTATTGATGCCATATTATAACGTTTTAATCACCGGAACTAACTCAATATTTAGTGCTTTTAGGATTTTTAGTTTGGATTTAATAGAGAGGAAACCTATTTTTGCGATCCTGATCGAGAAAAGTGATTTTGTTGCTGTAACGAGGAGTATTTATCTTTTACCCTTCTAACAATTTTTAGGAGGGAAGATGTCTTTAGCCATTGTTTATAGCCGTGCATCAATTGGTGTGGAGGCACCGTTGGTAACGATTGAAGTGCATTTGAGTAACGGAAAACCGGGGCTAACGATTGTAGGCTTACCGGAAACCACGGTAAAAGAGGCGGGCGATCGGGTACGTAGTGCGTTAATGAATGCCAACTTCATGTATCCTCCGCAACGGATCACGATTAACCTCGCACCGGCGGATCTACCTAAAGAGGGAGGGCGTTTTGATCTGCCGATTGCGATCGGGATCTTAGCTGCGTCAGGGCAGATGGATTCGGATCGCTTAAAACAGTTTGAGTTTTTGGGGGAACTGGCTTTAACCGGATCGTTACGAGGCGTTCACGGCGTGATTCCGGCGGTAATTTCCGCCGAAAAAGCCAAACGACAGATGATTATTGCCCGCCCGAATGTGAATGAAGCGTCGTTAGTGTCGAATACAGAAACCTATTTTGCCGGTTCCTTATTGCAAGTGGTCAATTTTATGAACAAGCGGGACAGCCTGCCGATTGCTCAGCAGATTCCGCAAAAAACACAAGAAATTCAACCGCTTGTAAAACGTGATTTAACCGATATTATCGGGCAACAGCATGCTAAACGAGCGTTGATGATTGCGGCTGCCGGACAACATAATTTACTTTTCCTTGGTCCTCCCGGTACCGGTAAAACAATGCTCGCCAGCCGTTTAGCGGATTTGTTACCGGCAATGAGTGATGATGAAGCGATTGAAACCGCTTCGGTCACCAGTTTGGTACAAAATGAATTGAATTTTCATAACTGGAAAGAACGTCCGTTTCGAGCACCACATCATAGTGCATCTATGGTGGCGTTAGTGGGTGGCGGTTCTATTCCTAAACCTGGTGAAATCAGTTTGGCGCACAATGGCGTGCTTTTCTTAGATGAATTGCCTGAGTTTGAACGTAAAGTGTTAGACGCATTACGTCAGCCGTTAGAAGCCGGTGAGATTATTATTTCTAGAGCGAATGCCAAGGTGCAGTTCCCTGCCAGTTTTCAATTAATTGCGGCAATGAATCCTAGCCCGACAGGGCATTATCAAGGCACGCACAACCGTACTTCCCCACAGCAAGTGATGCGTTATCTAAATCGTTTATCCGGCCCGTTTTTAGACCGTTTCGATCTCTCGATTGAAGTCCCTTTATTACCGAAAGGTGCATTACAAAGTAGCGATAATCGGGGCGAAACCACCGAGCAAGTACGCAAGCGGGTATTTTTGGCAAGAGAATTACAAATGGCGAGAGCCGGAAAAATTAATGCCAAGTTAACCACCAAAGAAATCGAACGTGATTGTCGCCTTGCAGAAAAAGACGCGCTATTTCTAGAAAATGCACTGACCAAATTAGGACTTTCGGTGCGTGCTTATCATCGGATTTTAAAAGTTTCCCGCACAATTGCCGATTTGGCGAACGAACCGAATATTCAACAAATCCATCTTGCCGAAGCGTTAGGTTATCGAGCGATGGATCGGCTTTTGCAGAGGTTGCAGAACGATTAAATTGTAAACTTTAGAGCTTTATATTTTGTTTGATGGTATTATATTTACTCATATTTATGATTTTTAGTTTTTATTGTAAATTAAAGTGTTTATTTATTGTATTTTAAGTATAAGGAATTTTTTAATGAATATTGCAACAAAATTAATAGCTGGTTTAGTCGCTAGTGTAGTGCTTACCGCATGTAGCGGCGGTTCATCAAGTTCATCTGCTCAACCACATACGGAGCCTACGCCTAAAACAAATATGCCTGCACCAGAAGCGGAGCAACCCAAAAAAGAGGAAGCTCCGCAAGCGGATAGCCCGAAAGCAGAAAAACCAAAAAGTATTGCTCCACTGATGATGGAAAACCCAAAAGTAGAGAAACAGAAAGAAAATAACCTACAAGAGAAAAGTCCAAAGGCAGACGAACCGCAAGTAATGGATCCAAAATTAGGTGCTCCACAAAAAGATGATCAGAATATGCCTGCACCAGAAGCGGAGCAACCCAAAAAAGAGGAAGCTCCGCAAGCGGATAGCCCAAAAGTAGAGAAACAGAAAGAAAATAACCTACAAGAGAAAAGTCCAAAGGCAGACGAACCGCAAGTAATGGATCCAAAATTAGGTGCTCCACAAAAAGATGATCAGAAGTTAGAAGAACCTAAGAATAAAAGTAATGCGGAAATTCTTAAGGAATTAGGGATTAAGGATATTAAAACAGGGATTATTACTCGCTCAGATGTAGTACTAAATTTAACATTGGATGAACAAGAAAATATTCAGATTAGATTAAGTGAAAGTGATATAGTCCGTAATGATTTAAAAATTACAAATACAATTCCAAATCAAGACATCAGAACCTTAAAAGATTCTACAGGTAGATTATTAGGTTACTATGGATATATGCAGCTAAATCAGGTAATAGAAGATGAACGTTATGGTATTAATAATGTAGATCTTGTAGGACATTATTTGTTATCTATGGACGAATCAACAAAAACAGCTCCAAATAAATCTATAGAATATAGAGGTAAGATGCTATATGGCTATAAAAATGTAGACAATAGGAACTTAGTGGCAGACGTACAAGCATCATATAATCATTCAGATAAAAAATTATCCATGGAGATATTTGGTGATCAGGGTGATTATTGGAAGTTAGGTGCAATTGGTAATAATCGATTACCTAAAGATATGGTTACAGGCGTCGTAGTTGATAAGGATGGAACTATCTCAAATGCTGGTTTGTATTCAAAAATAGATGATACTCCAGGAAAACTAACCCCGGACGCAAATTTCTCAGGCGGTCTTTTCGGCAAAAATGGCGAAGTATTGGCTGGGAAAGCCGAAGGTATTAATAATAACTATAACTGGCAAGGTGTAATCGGAGCTACTGCTACTGAAGCAAATAAGAAATAATCTATTTATATTGTTCTAAAAATTAAAGCTATCCTTTGGGATAGCTTTTTTACTTTTTAATCAGTGCCAATAGTGCATCGGTAAAAGATTCCGGGTTTTCATAATGTGCGTTATGTCCGGCATTAGGAATAAGCTGATGATGAAGTTTATTATCGGAGACGATTTTTCTAAATTTCCGATCATATTCGCCGATCAAAAAAGTGATAGTCTGCCGAGCTTCGGAGAGCTGCGGTAAAAAATAAGGTTGCGTTGCTAGGCTGGTTGCTTCGAGCATAACAGCAACGCCCAATCCGCTATTGTTTTGTCGTTTTTCGATTAAATTTGACCGCTTGTGTTGGTCTAAATTGGCAAAAACGGCTTGTTGATACCAATCATTGAGTACTTCCGCCATCGGCTCATGGCGGAAACGTTCCGCCCATTGATGATCGTTTTGCCAACGTGCTTGGCGTTCCGCATCCGTCGCTAAGCCGATATTCGCTCCTTCAAGAATCGTCTGTTTTAGCTGAGGATTATTGGCATTAAGCGCATAGTCCAAAGCTAAACGCCCGCCCAACGAATAGCCGACCAAATAAAAAGGCTGATTGCCGATATAATGCAGAACGGTTTGATGAATCAATTCTCTCGCGTGGGAAAAGCCGTAGCAGGGGATATGTTCGCTTGCGCCATGCAGAGGAAGGTCAATGGTAAGCGGTCGAATTTGCGGAAAATTTTGCAAGCGGTCTAGCACCGCTTGCCAATCTTGTTGCGAACCGAGTAAACCGTGTAGAAAAACTACCGGCATACCCGTTTCACGATGCCATGTTGCGTGGAGCATTAGGCAATTTCCGCTTGTGAGATTTGTTTGATTAACGATTTATAAAGGTTGCTACCGTCTTGATCATTTACTTTGATTTCAACGATGGTCACCCCTTTACGTCCGTAAGCGAGTTTAAGTTTGGCTTTAAGATCCGCCCAAGTAAACGGACGGATATATTCGATGCCGAACATGGTCGCAATCGGAGCAAATTCGTAGTTGTGTGGTAAACGGTAGAATTGTTCTTTCGCTTGCGCTTCCACTGGTAACATATCGAAAATCGCACCGCCGCTGTTATTAATTACAAATAAAATACACGGATGGCTAATTTTATTCAGTAATGAAACCGAATTAAGATCATGTAAGGCGGAAATATCACCGATAACGCCAACCGTTGGCTGACCGCTACCTTTTGCCACGCCCGCCATCGTTGCGATTAAACCGTCAATGCCGCTGGCACCGCGGTTGGTATAAACCGGATAACCTTCCGGTAATTTACATAGGGCATCAACTAAACGTACGAATAAGCTGTTACCGATAAATAAATTACCGTTAGTTGCCAAGACTTCTTCGATATGATGTGCTAATGAAGCTTCGTTTAGGCTGCCACCGACTTGTTGCTCAATAAAACCGGCACAGAATTGTGAAAGTGCCAGCGGCTCTAATAACCACGGTTTTTGGCGAAGCGGCGGATGTACGCGTAAGAAGTGGTGCGCTTTTGCCACAAAGCGGGTTTGATGATGAGCAAACGGATTGAGGTAATTGCTGTATTCATCCACTTGCCAAAACTCGCCTTTAAATTCTTCAAGGAATTTATTCACCCTTTTACTCACGATTTGGCTACCGAATTGAATCACGATATCCGCTTGTAACAAGCGTTGGTGAACCGTATTGTTCGACAACCAAATATCTGCATACGGTAAGCTTGCATCTACGCAAGATTGTACATCGGTAAGTAAGCACCAGCCGAGGGTTTCCGCCCAAGCTTTAATGCCAATACCTTGCTCAACCGGTAATTTACCCACCACGATTACACCGCGTTTGGTACGCCAATAATCCCAATTCTCGTGCATCGACACTTCGCTTTGAATCGTTTGGCTGTTAATCCATTTGGTTTGTGAATTGATTAACCAGCTTTGAATCGGCTTTAACCACGGATGTGTGCCGATTGCGTTTTCATCCGCTTCATAAAGCGGCTCGGCAAACGGCGCATTGATATGTACCACACCGCCTTGTTGGCTTTGTGTGACACAAGCCTGTTCAATCGTTGCAACTAACCAGCCGGCGTTATAGTGCTCCGCCGGTTTCGGCAAATTAACGCCGGCTATCGGATAATCGGCGAAAATACCTTGCTGCGGAATCGCTTGATTTGCGCCGCAACCGATTAATTCCGGCGGACGATCGGCGGAAAGTACGATCAATTTATGATGAGTCAAGCTCGCTTCGATAACCGCCGGATAAAGATTAGCGACCGCCGTTCCGGAAGTCACAATAATTGCGACCGGATCATTGGTCACTTTAGCGATACCCAAAGCAAAAAAGCCCAATCCGCGTTCATCAAAATGACTGTGGCATTGTGCTTGTTGATTTTGTTGTAATTGTAGGGCTTCGAGAGTTAAAGGTGTTGAACGTGAACCCGGCGCAATACAGAAATGTTTTACGCCGTAACGTAATAAGGCGTTCACTATCACTTTTGCCCACGTACGGTTAAAGGTGCTGACTGTCATATCTCTTCCCTGTTTTTCTATAACTGGTTGAATTTTCACTAAATGATAAGATTGTAGCAAAATCTGGTAAAAATAGGTGGAAAAATTACCGCTTGCTATTCATTTTATTTCGTTTTTTCTCGAGCTATTTTTCATTCGTTGGAAAAATTAATGAGAAGTACTTCACAGATTTTAAACTTTATGAATGAAAATTGCTCCATTGAAGCTATAATAAATGGTGTATTTATTCATAAAATTTATAGGGTTTGGAGAAATGTTATCAGATTCAGATATTTTCCAACGTTATCAAACCAAGTCCGGAGAATTCGAGCGAGAAGCCGCAATCAGTTTAGTCGGTCATTCTTTATTTGATATGTGGAATGATTGGCAAGCGGAGATTGTGTTAAAAGGACAATCGGTCGCTAATTTGGGCATTTCCGGCGTGAGTACTCGTCAATACTTAGATGTGATTGCGAAACCGCAACATATTAAAAAGCTGGGACAGTCCGTTTTCTTTTTTCTCGGCGTGAACGATATTGTTAAAGAAGCCGATTATTCTCCGGCGCAAGTGATGGAATGGTTATTGCAAATTATCGAGCAAATTAGACCGCTTGCTACGCCGCATACCCGTTATTTTTTACTTGAAGCCACGCCTGTTTGTCGTATTAATACGGTAACGAATGCTCAAATTCAGCAACTTAATACTTATTTAGCCGAACATTGTCCGCCCCATATTACATTTATTAAGACGTTTGATGCGTTTGCCGATCATAAAGGTGATTTGAATGCCGATTTAACCACGGACGGGTTACATTTTAATTTACAAGGTTATGCAGTTTTGCGTCAGTTATTAGAAAGCTATGTATAAGCTGTATTTGAAAGCATAACGAACTCAAGGAGTTTATATGTCAAAGTTATCTCATACGGAAGTATTGAATACGATTCGAAACGGTTTAATCGCTTCGTGTCAGCCGGTTGATGACGGCCCGATGGACAAACCGGAGATCGTGGCGGCGATGGCGCAAGCCTCGCTTATCGGCGGTGCGGCAGGATTACGCATTGAAGGGGTCGATAATTTAAAAGCGACTCGTCCGACGGTGAAAGCGCCGATTATTGCGATTGTAAAACGTGATTTACCGGATAGTCCGGTACGTATTACACCGTTTTTACAAGATATTGATGATCTAGCTACAGCCGGTGCCGATATTATTGCGGTGGACGGTACGGATCGTGTTCGACCGGTTACGATTGAAGCGGCGTTAAAACGTATTCACGAGCAAGGCTGTTTGGCCATGGCGGACTGCTCGACTTTGGCAGAGGGGTTATATTGTCAGCAACTCGGTTTTGATATTGTCGGTAGTACGATGTCGGGTTATACCGGCGGAGAAGTACCGAATGAACCGGATTATCAGCTGGTAAAAGACTTAAAAGCGGCCGGCTGCTTCGTGATGGCGGAAGGGCGTTATAACTCGCCGCAACTGGCAAAAACCGCGATTGAAATCGGTGCGGATTGCGTTACGGTCGGTTCGGCATTAACACGTTTGGAACATATCGTGAGTTGGTTTGCCGACGAGATAAAAACCGCAAAAGTTTAGGAGGCGTTTATGCGTTGTTTGGCATTAGATATCGGCGGGACTAAAATTGCCTCGGCATTAGTCGAAAACGGCATAATTTCTCAACGCCGACAAATCGGCACACCGCAACAAGATGCGGCGGAAGCAATGCATCAAACGTTGGCGGACATTTTGCAACAGTACCAAGGGCAGTTTGATGCGGTATCGGTAGCTTCGACCGGTATTATCAATAACGGCGTTTTAACCGCATTAAATCCGAAGAATTTAGGCGGGTTGGCTTTTTTCCCGTTGCAAGAAAGTATTGCACGTCATACCGATAAACCGATTTTCTTGTTAAATGACGTACAGGCGGCGGCTTGCGCCGAATATCAACATCAAGATAAACAAGCGGTCGAAAATTTCGTCTTTATTACCGTTTCAACCGGGGTTGGCGGCGGCATTATCCAAAACGGCAAATTGCTAACCCAACCGAATGGCGTAGCAGGACATATCGGGCATACTTTAGCGGATCCGAACGGACCTGTTTGCGGCTGTGGTCGCCGAGGCTGTGTGGAAGCGGTTGCTTCCGGGCGAGCGATTGAAGCGGTTTCAAGCCGATGGACGGAACCTTGTACGCCGAAACAAGTGTTTGAGCAATTCCAAGCGGGCAGAGTGCAAGCGGTCGAATTAGTCGAAAAATCTGCAAAAGCCATTGCTAATTTAGTGGCGGATTTAACCATCGGTTTAGATACGCAAAAAGTGGTGATCGGCGGCAGTGTCGGCTTGGCGGAAGGTTATTTACCGCTCGTGCAAAAATATTTATCCGAAATGCCGCATTTCTATCATTGTGAATTGGAAGCAGCAAAATATGGCGGCGATGCCGGTTTAATCGGTGCGGCGGCATGGGCGGAACAACATTTTTAATTGAATTGATAAGGAACATAATATGAAAAACTTAACCGGTATTTTTAGTGCGTTACTCGTGGCATTCAACGAGGACGGCTCAATTAATGAAAAAGGCTTACGCCAAATCATTCGTCATAATATCGACAAAATGAAAGTGGACGGTTTATATGTCGGCGGTTCGACCGGCGAAAACTTTATGCTTTCTACTGCGGAGAAAAAGGAAATCTTCCGTATCGCAAAAGACGAAGCGAAAGATCAAATTGCCCTGATTGCCCAAGTAGGTAGCGTGAATTTACAAGAAGCGGTCGAATTAGGGAAATACGCAACCGAATTAGGCTATGACTGTTTATCGGCGGTGACACCGTTCTATTACAAATTCAGCTTTGCCGAAATCAAACATTATTACGACACCATTATTGCGGAAACCGGCAACAATATGATCGTCTATTCGATTCCGTTCTTAACCGGTGTGAATATCGGTGTCGAGCAGTTCGGCGAATTGTATAAAAACCCGAAAATTTTAGGCGTAAAATTTACCGCAGGCGATTTCTATTTATTGGAACGTTTGAAAAAAGCCTATCCGAATCATTTAATTTGGGCGGGTTTTGATGAAATGATGTTACCGGCAGTGGCACTAGGTGTGGACGGTGCAATCGGTTCGACCTTCAACGTGAACGCACCGCGCGCTCGTCAAATTTTTGAATTGACCAAACAAGGTAAATTGGCGGAAGCGTTAGCGGTACAACACGTGACCAATGATTTGATTGAAGGCATTTTAGCGAACGGTTTATATCTCACCATTAAAGAGTTACTTAAATTACAAGGTGTGGAAGCCGGTTATTGCCGTGAACCGATGACCGCTAAAGCAACCGACAAACAACTTGAAGTGGCAAAAGTGCTTTATGCAAAATTTTTATAAAATTTGACCGCTTGTGATATAGCTATAACAACAATAATTAGGAAATCTTATGCGTCTTATCCCGTTACAAACCAGTGAGCAAGTAAGCCGTTGGGCAGCTCGCCATATTGTTGAACGAATCAATCGATTTCAGCCGACCGCTGATCGTCCTTTTGTGTTAGGTTTGCCGACCGGCGGTACGCCGTTACAAACCTATAAAGAATTGATTCGCTTATATCAAGCCGGCGAAGTGAGCTTTCAGCACGTGGTGACCTTTAATATGGACGAATATGTCGGCTTACCTAAGGAACATCCGCAGAGTTACCATACCTTTATGTACCGTAACTTCTTTGATCATATCGATATCCAACCGCAAAATATCAATATTTTGAACGGCAATACCGAGGATCACGATGCGGAATGTCGCCGTTATGAAGAGAAAATCAAGTCATACGGCAAAATTCACTTATTTATGGGCGGCGTCGGTGTGGACGGTCATATTGCGTTTAACGAACCGGCTTCCTCTTTGGGTTCTCGTACTCGTATTAAAACCTTGACCGAAGATACCTTAATCGCCAATTCGCGCTTTTTTGATAATGATATTACTAAAGTGCCGAAATACGCTTTAACCGTCGGTGTGGCGACATTACTCGATGCGGAAGAAGTGATGTTGCTGATTACCGGCTATAATAAAGCGTTGGCGTTACAGGCTTGTGTCGAAGGCTCGGTAAACCATATGTGGACAGTTAGTGCCTTACAACTGCACAAACGAGGCATCGTAGTGTGTGACGAACCGGCAACGCAAGAACTCAAAGTCAAAACCGTGAAATATTTCACCCAATTGGAAACGCAAGCGATTCAAAGCGTGTTGTAAGTTTTAAGGTCTGTTACACTATAAACAGACCTTTTCATTTGGAGAACAAGAATGAAATATGCTTTTACTAATAGCGTGATTTATACCGCCAAAGAGGTGCTTTACGGACACGCTGTGGTTATTGAAAATGACAGAATTCAAGCGATTGTTCGTGAAGAACAATTAGCGGACGATATCCAACGTATCGATTTACAAGGGCATAATCTTACCGCCGGTTTTATTGATTTACAGCTAAACGGCTGTGGCGGCGTAATGGTAAATAGTGAACCGACCGTCCGCACTTTTGAGATTATGCAGCAAACCAATTTACGTTCCGGCACGACAAGTTATTTGCCGACCTTTATTACTGCGCCTGATGAGGGAATGAAGCAAGTAGTGGCGGCGATGCGTGATTATTTGCAGAAATATCAAAACCAAGCGCTCGGCTTGCATTTGGAAGGCCCTTATCTCAGCCTTGAGAAAAAAGGTGTACACCGTGCCGAATATGTGCGTGAAATCAGCACCGAAATGCAGCAGTTTTTATGTGATAACGCTGATGTGATCACCAAAATTACCTTAGCGGCGGAAAACCCGACCGCAAAAGCAATTCCTGAGTTTGTGAAGAGCGGCATCATTGTGTCGGTCGGGCATTCGAACGCCACTTATGAAGTGGCAAAACAAGCGTTTGCCAACGGTGCGACCTTTGCTACCCATTTACACAATGCGATGTCGCCGATTAGTTCCGGACGTGCAATGGGCGTTGTCGGTGCGGTGTTAGACAGCGATGAGGTTTATACCGGTATTATTGTGGACGGTTTACACGTCGAATTCGGTAATGTCAAAATCGCCAAACGAGCTAAAGGCGATAAACTTTGTATCGTTACTGATGCCACCGCAGCGGCAGGTTCGGATATCGAACAATTTGATTTTGTCGGTACGACCGTATATGTGCGTGACGGCAAATGCTATGACGCTAACGGCACTTTAGGCGGAGCATCCATTACGATGATCGAATCGGTTAAAAATGCGGTGCAAGAAGTCGGTATTCCGTTAGATGAAACGCTAAGAATGTGTAACTACTATCCGGCGAAAGCGATTGGTGTTGATGATCGTTTAGGTTCGATTGAAGCGGGGAAAATTGCGAATCTGACCGTCTTTACCAACCGTTTTGAAGTTATCGGTTGTGCGGTAAACGGCGAATGGAACGCTTTTAGCTAAGATTCAATAAGTATTGAATGAAACAAGCGGTTAAATTTCGAGAAAGTTTTGCAAAAAAACACTGAAATTTAACCGCTTGTTCTACAACTTGACATAGTAAAAAAGGCTATCGTTTGATAGCCTTTTCATATAAGTGTTAGCTTATTTTAAGCTACCCACCATATCTTCCGGACGAACCCACTCGTCGAATTGTTCTGCGGTCACTAAGCCTAAGTTAATCGCTTCTTCTTTTAAAGTTGTACCGTTTTTATGTGCGGTTTTCGCAATTTTCGCCGCATTTTCATAACCGATATGCGTATTTAATGCGGTTACCAACATTAATGATTGGTCAAGCTGTTGCTTAATGCGTTGGTAATTCGGTTCGATACCTGTCGCACAATGTTCGTCAAACGAGATACAAACGTCCGCTAAAAGTTGCGCGGATTGTAAGAAGTTTGCCGCCATTACCGGTTTAAATACGTTTAATTGGAAGTGACCTTGGCTACCGGCAAATGAAATAGTGGTATCGTTACCTAATACTTGTGCCGCAACCATCGTCATCGCTTCGCATTGAGTCGGGTTTACTTTACCCGGCATAATTGATGAACCCGGTTCGTTTTCAGGAATTAAAATTTCGCCGATACCGGAACGAGGGCCTGAAGCTAATAAACGAATGTCGTTCGCAATTTTGAATAAAGACATCGCAATTTGTTTTAACGCACCATGTGTTTCAACGATTGCATCGTGAGTTGCTAATGCTTCGAATTTATTTTCCGCCGTGATAAACGGTAAACCGGTAAATTTTGCAATATATTCGGCAACTTTCACATCATAGCCTTTCGGTGTATTTAAGCCGGTACCTACCGCCGTACCGCCTAATGCCATTTGACGTAAATGCGGTAAAGTGTTTTTCAGTGCGATTAAACCGAAATGTAATTGTGCCGCATAAGCGGAAAATTCTTGACCTAATGTTAATGGCGTCGCATCCATTAAGTGCGTACGGCCGATTTTTACTACGTCTTTAAATGCTTCCGATTTTGCCGCAAAGGTTTTTTGTAAACGTTCTACCGCAGGGATAGTTTGTTCAACCACTTTTTTATAAGCGGCGATGTGCATTGCTGTCGGATAAGTGTCGTTTGACGATTGTGATTTGTTTACGTCATCATTCGGGTGAATAACCGATTTCTCACCTAATTTACCGCCGTGAATAACATGCGCACGGTTTGCAATAACTTCATTTAAGTTCATATTGGATTGCGTACCGGAACCGGTTTGCCAGATTACAAGCGGGAATTCTTCGTCTAATTTACCGGCAAGGATTTCATCACAGGCTTGAGCGATTAAATCACGTTTTTCCGCAGGCAATACGCCTAAATCTGTGTTGGCAAATGCCGCAGCTTTTTTCAAGTAACCGAACGCTTCAATAATTTCTTTAGGCATTGACGCTTCGGGACCGATTTTAAAATTATTACGTGAACGCTCGGTTTGTGCCGCCCAATAACGATTAGCAGGTACTTGAACTTCGCCCATGGTATCTTTTTCAATACGGAATTCCATTGTGTTCTCCTATGGATAAAAGTAGATTTTACTTAAATAAACTAACAAGTTATAGGTAGGATGGTAGCATTGAGATAATCAGAAAGGAACCGGCTTACAGTATTCCTTCCCGGTTTTTTTATTGATTTTGTGACATGGATCATAAATAAAGCAAATTAGCTAGCCTGTGAGATAGTGAAGCGTTTACGTAGGCCTGCGTTATAGAGAGATAAATCGGCTTCAATTAATAGGGATTGTTTTTCTTGCTTGGATAACATATAGATATATTTATGTTCGAGCGCAGCGTAGAGTTTAAAGAGGAGTAATTCGGTTACTTCCAAGCCTAGCATTATCAGTTTTACAAACGCATTAATTACGCCTACGTTTTTTAAATCATCTACGGTATAAATCTCAATACGCGCCAATAACCTTTCTATATTGATATTCAAATTAGGAAGCAGACGAATTTTATTTTTATTTTGAGAAATCAATTTGGCCTTTGCAGTTTGATATTCTTCGATAGCAGAGAGAATCCAATGAGTATATAAATGAAGATTGTGAATAATAGAAGAAGGTATAAGATAAAAAATATGAGATTGTTGCTTACCGATACGGCGATCAATTAAAAAATGTATCGGTATGGTTCTTATAATTTCCGGATAGAATTGAGCGGATCTTCTTAAGTATAGTCGATCGTTTTTATGATCATAGAGGGCGAACATAGTATCGTCTTTAAATATTCCTAAGCCTAAGTAAGAAAAATAGCTTTTGAAGTTAATTTCTCCAAGAGGACTAAAAATCTCCTTAAGATATTGGAACTTTTTTGGGGATATTGCCATTATGTTTCTCCTTTTTTATATATGATTATTTTTTAATGAGTGAAATTTATGTATATTTTGCAAAATAAATTATTTAATGTCAATAATGTAAATATAATAAAGAGTAAAAATACGCCCGATTCGCTTTAAACGGCATTTTTCAGAAAAATAAAATTAAGTCTTGCTTTTAAGTGTTTTTTACACTAGAATACCGCCACTTTAACGCTCATCGTATTTACGATGTAGATGCGAAGATTTTTAGAGTCGCTTGGTGTAATCATTTATCAAGCGGTACTACAGATATTGTAGTACATACAATGTTTCCGATTTGGAAACTATATAGGTATAACTGCGCTCCCTTATGCTATATGGTTTAAGTGGTAGTTCGGTTTTTTTATTAGCTAAATTTTAATTGGAGCTCTGGTCTAATGCAGAACCAAAGAATCCGTATCCGCTTAAAAGCATTTGATCATCGTTTAATTGATCAATCTACTGCGGAGATCGTAGAAACAGCTAAACGTACTGGTGCACAAGTTCGTGGTCCAATTCCTTTACCAACTCGTAAAGAACGTTTTACTGTATTGATTTCTCCACACGTGAACAAAGATGCACGTGACCAATATGAAATCCGTACTCACAAACGTTTAGTTGATATTGTTGAGCCAACAGAAAAAACTGTTGATGCATTAATGCGTTTAGATCTAGCTGCTGGCGTTGATGTTCAGATTAGTCTAGGTTAATTGGGAATTTTAAGAGGTTATTACAATGATTGGTTTAGTCGGTCGTAAAGTTGGTATGACCCGCGTTTTCACTGAAGACGGCGTGTCAATTCCAGTTACCGTTATCGAAATCGAAGCCAACCGTGTTACTCAAGTTAAAACCCTTGAAAACGATGGCTATTCTGCAATTCAAGTTACTACCGGTTCGAAAAAAGCGAATCGCGTAACTAAGCCGGAAGCAGGCCATTTCGTGAAAGCAGGTGTTGAAGCTGGTCGCGGTTTATGGGAATTTCGTACTGAAGGTGAAGAATTCACTTTAGGTCAAGAAATCAATGTTGACATCTTCACAGATGTTAAAAAAGTAGATGTTACCGGTACTTCTAAAGGTAAAGGTTTCCAAGGTGGTGTTAAACGTTGGAACTTCCGTACCCAAGATGCTACCCACGGTAACTCTTTATCACATCGTGTACTTGGTTCTATTGGTCAAAACCAAACTCCGGGTCGTGTGTTTAAAGGTAAAAAAATGGCAGGACACTTAGGTGCTGAGCGTGTAACCGTTCAATCACTTGAAGTTGTTCGTGTAGATGCTGAGCGTAAATTATTATTAGTTAAAGGTGCCGTTCCGGGCGCAACTAATAGTGATGTTATCGTAAAACCGGCAGTTAAAGCATAAGTCTAGGAGATAGAGATGGAATTACAAGTTGTAGGTGCAAACGCACTAACTGTTTCTGAAACTACCTTCGGACGTGAGTTTAACGAAGCGTTAATCCACCAAGTAGTTGTTGCATATGCAGCAGGTGCTCGTCAAGGTTCACGCGCTCAAAAAACTCGTGCTGAAGTGTCTGGTTCAGGTAAAAAACCTTGGCGTCAAAAAGGTACAGGTCGCGCACGTTCAGGTGATATCAAATCACCAATCTGGCGTTCAGGTGGTATCACATTCGCTGCGAAACCACAAGATCACAGCCAAAAAGTGAACAAAAAAATGTACCGTGGTGCAATCAAAAGCATCCTTTCTGAATTAGTTCGTCAAGAACGTTTAGTGGTTGTTGAGAAATTCGAAATCGAAGCGCCAAAAACTAAAGTATTAGTACAAAAATTAAAAGATTTAGCGTTAAACGACGCTTTAATCATTACTGCAAACTTAGATGAGAATCTATTCTTAGCAGCACGTAACTTATACAAAGTAGATGTTCGTGATGTTCAAGGTATCGATCCGGTAAGTTTAATCGCTTTCGATAAAGTGGTTATCACTGCTGATGCGGTAAAACAAATTGAGGAGATGTTAGCATGATTCAACAAGAACGTTTGCTAAAAGTGCTTAAAGCACCACATATCTCTGAAAAAGCGACGAATAATGCTGAAAAAGACAACACTATCGTTTTCAAAGTAGCATTAGATGCTAACAAAGTTGAAATTGCTAACGCAGTTGAACAATTATTTGAAGTGAAAGTGGATTCTGTACGTACTGTTGTTGTTAAAGGTAAAACTAAACGTCACGGTGCTAAATCAGGTCGTCGTAGTGACTGGAAAAAAGCTTATGTTACTCTTCAAGAAGGTCAATCACTTGACTTCGTTGAAGGTGCGGCAGAGTAATTACGGAGGAGAATTTATAAATGGCTATCGTTAAATGTAAGCCGACCTCCGCTGGTCGTCGTCACGTAGTTAAAGTTGTTAACGCAGAATTACATAAGGGTAAACCTTATGCACCTTTATTAGATAGCAAATCTAAAACTGGTGGTCGTAACAATTTAGGTCGTATCACAACTCGTCACATTGGTGGCGGTCACAAACAACACTACCGTTTAGTGGATTTCAAACGTAACAAGTTAGATATCCCTGCAGTAGTTGAGCGTTTAGAATACGATCCAAACCGTTCTGCGAACATTGCATTAGTGCTTTATAAAGATGGTGAACGCCGTTATATCTTAGCACCAAAAGGTTTATCTGTTGGTGATACGATTCAAGCAGGCGCTTCAGCTCCAATTAAAGCTGGTAATGCGTTACCAATGCGTAATATCCCAGTAGGTACTACAGTTCATAACGTTGAATTAAAACCTGGTAAAGGTGGTCAAATTGCACGTTCTGCTGGTGCTTATGTACAAATTATCGCTCGTGAAGGTAACTATGTAACTTTACGTCTTCGTTCAGGCGAAATGCGTAAAGTATTAGCTGAGTGTACTGCAACCATCGGTGAAGTAGGTAACTCAGAGCATATGCTTCGCGTTCTTGGTAAAGCTGGTGCTAACCGCTGGAGAGGCGTTCGCCCTACAGTTCGTGGTACTGCGATGAACCCGGTAGACCACCCGCACGGTGGTGGTGAAGGTCGTAACTTCGGTAAACACCCTGTTACACCTTGGGGCGTTCAAACCAAAGGTAAGAAAACTCGTCACAACAAACGTACTGATAAATACATCGTACGTCGTCGTGGCAAATAATTTTATTCAATAATATAGGATAGTCCAATGCCACGTTCCCTCAAGAAAGGTCCTTTCCTTGACCTACACTTGTTGAAGAAGGTAGAGAAGGCGGTGGAAAGCGGGGATAAAAAACCAATTAAAACTTGGTCCCGTCGTTCAATGATCATTCCATCAATGATTGGTTTGACCATCGCAGTCCATAATGGTCGTCAGCACGTTCCAGTTTATGTATCAGACGAAATGATCGGTCATAAATTAGGTGAATTTGCACCGACTCGTACATACCGCGGTCATGCCGCAGATAAGAAAGCTAAGAAATAAGAGGTAAAAGATGGAAACTATTGCTAAACATCGTTACGCTCGTACCTCTGCACAAAAGGCTCGCTTAGTTGCTGACTTAATTCGCGGTAAAAAAGTTGCGCAAGCATTAGAAATTTTAACTTTCACAAACAAAAAAGCATCAGCTTTAGTTAAGAAAGTATTAGAATCAGCTATTGCAAACGCAGAGCACAATGATGGTGCAGATGTAGACGATCTTAAAGTTGCTAAAATCTTCGTAGATGAAGGTCCAAGCATGAAACGTGTAATGCCACGTGCAAAAGGTCGTGCAGATCGTATCTTAAAACGTACAAGCCACATTACTGTGGTTGTGTCAGATCGTTAATCGGTAGGAGAATAACAAATGGGTCAGAAAGTACATCCTAATGGTATTCGCCTTGGTATTGTTAAACCATGGAACTCTACTTGGTTCGCGAATACACAAGATTTCGCTGATAACTTAGACGGCGATTTCAAAGTACGTAAATTCTTAAACAAAGAGTTAGCGAACGCTTCAGTATCACGTATCACTATTGAACGTCCTGCAAAAAGCATTCGTGTAACTATCCACACAGCTCGTCCTGGTATCGTTATCGGTAAAAAAGGCGAAGATGTTGAAAAATTACGTAACGCAGTATCTCAAATTGCTGGCGTTCCGGCTCAAATCAACATCGCTGAAGTGAAAAAACCTGAGCTAGATGCTAAATTAGTAGCAGATAGCATCGCTTCTCAACTTGAACGTCGTGTAATGTTCCGTCGTGCAATGAAACGTGCGGTACAAAACGCAATGCGTTTAGGTGCTAAAGGTATCAAAGTTGAAGTTAGCGGTCGTTTAGGTGGTGCAGAAATCGCTCGCTCAGAGTGGTATCGTGAAGGCCGTGTGCCATTACATACACTTCGTGCAGACATCGACTATAACACTGCGGAAGCTCACACAACTTACGGCGTAATCGGCGTTAAAGTGTGGATCTTCAAAGGTGAAATCCTCGGTGGTATGGCTGCAGTGATTGAATCTGAAAAAGAACCAGCGGCACAGCCTAAAAAGGCGCCACGTGGCAAAGGTCGTAAATAAGGAGAATCACTGAATGTTACAACCAAAACGCACAAAATTCCGTAAAGTACACAAAGGCCGTAACCGTGGTATCGCGGGCGGTACAGAAGTGAGCTTCGGTACATTCGGTTTAAAAGCAGTTGGTCGCTGCCGTTTAACAGCTCGTCAAATCGAAGCGGCACGTCGTGCAATGACACGTGCAGTTAAACGTCAAGGTAAAATCTGGATCCGTGTGTTCCCAGACAAACCAATTACTGAAAAACCATTAGAAGTCCGTATGGGTAAAGGTAAAGGTAACGTTGAGTACTGGGTAGCTTTAATCCAACCGGGTAAAGTTTTATATGAAATGGATGGTGTTTCTGAAGAAATCGCACGTCACGCATTTGCGTTAGCGGCAGCGAAATTACCAGTTAAAACCACATTTGTAACTAAGACGGTGATGTAATGAAAGCTCAAGAACTACGTAACAAAAATGTTGAAGAGCTGAATGCTGAATTAATCAACCTTTTAGGTGAACAATTCAAATTGCGTATGCAAGCAGCCACCGGTCAGCTTCAACAAACCCATCAGTTAAAACAAGTGCGTCGTAGTATTGCACAAGTTAAAACTGTATTAACCGAAAAGGCGGGTGAGTAATGACTGATAAAATTCGTACAGTACAAGGTAAAGTAGTTAGCGACAAAATGGACAAATCATTTGTAGTTGCTATCGAACGTACAGTGAAACACCCTTTATACGGTAAATTCATTCGTCGTACTACTAAATTACACGTACACGATGAAAACAACGAAGCTAAATTAGGTGATGTAGTAGAAATTAAGGAATGTCGTCCTGTTTCAAAAACTAAATCGCACACTTTAGTTCGTGTTGTAGAAAAAGCAGTAGCTTAATCTACAAATTTATTGATAAACAAGCGGTGTAATACCGCTTGTTTTTTTGCAAATCTTAAGCCCTAAAGCTAAACTGTTAGGGCTTTTTTATTTGTGATTTTTAAGCGAAATATAACCGCTTATTTGTAAAATTTTATTTGATTTATAATAGGTTATTGAGGTATAATTCGCCACCTGCTTACATAGGGTAAGTGGGTTTTCGTCCCGAAAGGGTGTTTTTTAATTTAACGGAGCACTAATATGATCCAAGAACAGACTATGCTGGATGTTGCTGATAACTCAGGGGCTCGTAGCGTAATGTGTATCAAGGTTCTAGGTGGATCGCACCGTCGTTACGCTGCTATTGGCGACATTATCAAAGTTACTGTAAAAGAAGCAATTCCACGCGGTAAAGTTAAAAAAGGTGATGTGTTAAAAGCAGTTGTTGTGCGCACCAAGAAGGGTGTTCGTCGCCCAGATGGCTCAGTTATTCGTTTCGATGGTAACGCTTGTGTAATTTTAAACAATAACACTGAGCAACCAATCGGTACTCGTATTTTTGGACCTGTGACTCGTGAACTTCGTTCTGAGAAGTTTATGAAGATCATTTCATTAGCTCCAGAAGTACTGTAAGGGGAATGTAATGGCTGCTAAAATCCGTCAAAATGATGAAGTAATTGTTCTTACCGGTAAAGATAAGGGCAAACGTGGTAAGGTAACTCAAGTGTTACCAAACGGTAAAGTGATTGTTGAAGGCGTTAAAATCATCACTAAACATGAAAAACCGGTTCCTGCTTTAGGTAAAGCTGGTGGCTTAGTGAAGAAAGAAGCTGCAATTGATGCGTCAAATATTGCAATTTTCAATCCGAAAACAAATAAAGCTGACCGTGTAGGTTTTAGATTCGAAGACGGTAAAAAAGTACGTTTCTTCAAATCTAATAATGAAATTATTTAATTAACTGGAGTAATGCGATGGCGAAACTGCATGATTACTACAGAGATCAAGTAGTTAATGAATTAAAAGCTAAATTCAACTACTCATCTGTCATGCAAGTCCCACGAATCGAAAAGATTACCCTGAATATGGGTGTGGGTGAAGCATTGACCGATAAAAAACTTTTAGATAACGCAGTAGCGGATCTAACAGCAATTAGCGGTCAGAAACCTTTAATTACTAAAGCGCGCAAATCTGTTGCAGGCTTTAAAATCCGTCAGGGATATCCAATCGGATGCAAAGTAACCCTACGTGGCGAACGTATGTGGGAATTCTTTGAAAGATTGATTACTATCGCTGTTCCACGTATCCGTGACTTCCGTGGTTTAAATGCGAAGTCATTCGACGGTCGTGGTAATTACAGTATGGGTGTTCGTGAACAAATCATTTTCCCAGAAATCGACTATGATAAAGTAGATCGTGTACGTGGTTTAGATATTACTATCACCACAACTGCGAAAAGCGATGAAGAAGGCCAAGCTTTATTAGCTGCTTTCAATTTCCCATTCCGTAAATAAGGTAGGTTATCGTGGCAAAACAATCAATGATTGCACGTGATGTTAAACGTGCTAAATTAGCTGATAAATTCTACGCTAAACGTGAAGAATTAAAGAAAATCATCTCTGATGCAAATTCTTCAGACGAAGATCGTTGGGCGGCAGTGTTAAAACTACAAACACTTCCGCGCGATTCAAGTCCTAGCCGTCAGCGTAACCGTTGCCGCCAAACTGGTCGTCCACACGGTGTACTTCGTAAGTTTGGTTTAAGCCGTATTAAGGTACGTGAAGCTGCAATGCGCGGTGAAATTCCAGGCCTTAAGAAAGCAAGCTGGTAATAACCTCTTTTAATTTGGAATCATGGGAGTAAATACATGAGCATGCAAGATCCAATCGCAGATATGCTGACCCGTATTCGTAACGGTCAAGCTGCGAATAAAGTTGCAATCAGTATGCCTTCATCTAAGTTAAAAGTTGCTATTGCAAGCGTTTTAGCTGAAGAAGGTTATGTTGAGAGCTTCAAAATTGTTGAAGGTTCTAAACCTGAATTGGAAATCACTTTAAAATATTTCCAAAACAAACCGGTTGTAGAAAGTATCCAACGCGTAAGCCGTCCTGGTCTTCGTATTTACAAACGTAAAGACGAATTACCAAAAGTTATGGGTGGTTTAGGTATCGCAGTTGTTTCTACATCTAAAGGTGTAATGACCGACCGTGCAGCGCGTCAAGCGGGTCTCGGCGGTGAAATTATCTGTTACGTAGCATAATAGAGAGGTAGGAAGAATGTCTCGTGTTGCAAAAGCACCTGTTAATATTCCTGCCGGTGTTGAAGTAAAACTCAACGGTCAGCTATTAACAGTTAAAGGTAAAAACGGCGAGTTATCTCGTGAAATTCATAATGCAGTTGAAGTAAATCAAGATGCTAACGCATTAACTTTCGCACCACGTGCTGGTGTTGCAAATGCAGATGCTCAAGCAGGTACTGCTCGTGCACTTGTTAATGCTATGGTTATCGGTGTTACTGAAGGCTTTACTAAGAAATTGCAATTAGTCGGTGTTGGTTATAGAGCACAAATGAAAGGCAACGTAGTTGCTTTAAGTTTAGGCTATTCACACCCAATTGAACATACGTTGCCAGCTGGCGTAACTGGTGAATGTCCGTCTCAAACAGAAATTGTTCTTAAGAGTGCAGACAAACAGTTAATCGGCCAAGTAGCAGCTGATATTCGTGCATATCGCCGTCCAGAGCCTTATAAAGGCAAAGGTGTACGTTACTCGGATGAAGTAGTTCGTACAAAAGAAGCGAAGAAAAAGTAAAGTAAGGTAACACTATGGATAAGAAAGTAGCTCGTATCCGTCGTGCAACCCGTGCACGTCATTTAATGAGAGAGCAAGGTGCAACCCGTCTGGTTGTGCATCGCACGCCTCGCCATATTTATGCGCAGGTTATTGCACCTAATGGCTCAGAAGTACTAGCAGCAGCTTCAACTGTTGAGAAAGTAATTAAAGAGCAAGTTAAATATACTGGTAATAAAGACGCAGCTGCAGTAGTTGGTAAATTAGTTGCAGAACGTGCTTTAGCTAAAGGTATTCAAGCAGTTGCATTTGATCGTTCAGGTTTCAAATACCACGGTCGTGTGCAAGTATTAGCAGACGCTGCTCGTGAAGCTGGTCTACAGTTCTAATAGAGGAATTTGAGATGTCAAACATCGAAAAACAAGCTGGTGAACTGCAGGAAAAGCTAATCGCGGTTAACCGTGTATCAAAAACCGTAAAAGGTGGTCGTATCATGAGCTTCACTGCTTTGACAGTAGTAGGCGATGGTAACGGTCGTGTTGGTTTTGGTTACGGTAAAGCACGTGAAGTTCCAGCAGCGATCCAAAAAGCGATGGAAAAAGCTCGTCGCAATATGATTAACGTAGCTTTAAACGAAGGTACATTACAACATCCTGTTAAAGGTTCACACACTGGTTCACGCGTATTCATGCAACCGGCTAGCGAAGGTACTGGTATCATCGCCGGTGGTGCGATGCGTGCTGTCTTAGAAGTGGCGGGTGTTCGTAACGTTCTTTCTAAAGCATACGGTTCAACCAACCCAATTAACGTTGTTCGCGCAACAATCGATGCGCTTGCAAATATGAAATCACCTGAAATGGTTGCTGCTAAACGCGGTAAAACCGTTGAAGAAATTTTGGGGTAATTGAATATGGCAAAAACAATTAAAGTAACTCAAACTCGTAGCTCTATTGCTCGTTTACCGAAACATAAAGCAACGTTAAAAGGTTTAGGTCTTCGTCATATTCGTCATACAGTTGAATTAATCGATACTCCGGCAGTTCGCGGTATGATTAATCAAGTGTCATATATGGTTAAAGTGGAGGAATAATAGAATGCGTTTAAATTCTCTTTCTCCAGCTGAAGGTGCTAAGCACAGTGCTAAACGTTTAGGTCGTGGTATCGGTTCTGGTTTAGGTAAAACTGGTGGTCGCGGTCATAAAGGTCAAAAATCTCGTACAGGCGGCGGTGTTCGTCGTGGTTTCGAGGGTGGTCAAATGCCTTTATACCGTCGTTTACCAAAATTTGGTTTTACTTCATTAAAGTCATTCCATGTTGCTGAAATTCGTTTAAACGACTTAGCTAAAGTAGATGGTAACGAAGTAACTTTAGAATCACTTAAAGCTGCAAACGTAATCACTAAAGATATTTTATCTGTAAAAGTAATTTTAGCGGGTAAAATTGAAAAAGCGGTTGTAGTTAAAGGTTTAGGTGTAACTAAAGGCGCTAAAGCTGCTATCGAAGCTGCTGGCGGTTCTATCGAGGAATAATAGATGGCAAAGCAACCAGGGTACCAAGGTAGTACACAAAAAGGGACTGGCGAGCTTAAATCAAGATTATTATTTGTTTTAGGTGCGTTAATCGTTTTCCGTATCGGTTCTTTTATACCTGTTCCTGGCATTGATGCTTCTGTATTATCCGAATTAGTTCGACAACAGCAAGGCACCATCATTGACATGTTCAATATGTTCTCTGGTGGTGCTTTAAGCCGAGCGTCTATATTTGCATTAGGTATTATGCCTTATATTTCGGCGTCAATTATTGTTCAATTATTGACAGCGATTCATCCTCCTTTAGCAGAGCTGAAGAAAGAAGGTGAGGCAGGACGTCGTAAGATTAGTAAATATACTCGTTATGGTACATTGTTATTAGCATTTATTCAGTCTATTGGTATTTCAATTGCCCTACCGAATATGTTACAAGGATTAGTTCCTAATCCAAGTATCTTATTCTATGTAACTTCTGTAATCAGCCTAGTTACGGGAACAATGTTCCTTATGTGGTTAGGTGAGCAAATCACTGAGCGCGGTATCGGTAACGGTATCTCTTTGATTATCTTTGCAGGTATTGTTGCAGATTTACCGGCAACAATTGGGCAAACAATTGAGCAAGCTCGTCAAGGCGAAATTTCTCCACTTGTTCTTTTATTAGTAGCTATAATTGCATTTGCAGTAACATATTTTGTTGTCTTTGTTGAACGCGGACAAAGAAGAATTGTGGTAAATTATGCAAGTCGCCAGCAAGGCAGAATGATGGCGCCGGCTAGATCATCTCATTTACCATTAAAAGTTAATATGGCAGGTGTAATTCCTGCGATTTTCGCTTCAAGTATCATTTTATTCCCTGCAAGTATTACGCAGTGGTTTGGTCAAAGCGAAGGACTTGAGTGGTTATTTGACTTATCACAATTATTACAGCCAGGACAACCGTTATATCTTGTGTTATTCACAATGGCAGTAATCTTCTTTGCATTCTTCTATACGGGAATGCAATATAATCCTCGTGATACGGCGGATAATTTGAAGAAATCAGGTGCGTTTGTACCAGGTTATCGACCAGGCGAACAAACATCACGTTATATTGATAAAGTAATGACGCGTTTAACCTTAATCGGTGCGTTATATATTACTTTTGTTTGTTTGGTTCCTTATATCATTACATCTCTATGGAAAGTACCATTCCAATTAGGCGGTACTTCACTATTAATCGTAGTGGTAGTTATTATGGATTTCATCGCACAGGTTCAAAGTCATTTAATGTCATTACAATATGACTCTGTGTTGAAGAAAGCCAATTTGAAAGGCTTAGGGCAATAGTCCCTTAGATCAAAAGGATAAGCAATGAAAGTTCGTGCTTCAGTTAAGAAATTATGCCGTAACTGTAAAGTTGTTAAACGTGAAGGTGTTGTTCGCGTAATTTGTAGCGATCCTAAACACAAACAACGTCAAGGTTAATTAGTATTCTTTCTTGCAAAGAACCCGCTGAGCAGGTATACTGCTCAGCTCATTCGTCCTGATATGCTGTTTGAGTATCCTGAAACGGGCTTTTCAAGATCAGCATATCAATAAACTTAAATAATAGGAGTGCATAGTGGCCCGTATTGCAGGCATTAACATTCCTGATCAAAAACACACTGTAATCGCATTAACTGCAATTTACGGTATCGGTAAAACTCGTGCTAAAGCTATCTGTGCAGCGACGGGTATTGCTGAAGATGTAAAGATCAGAGAATTGTCTGAAGAGCAGATTGAAAAACTGCGTGAAGAAGTTGGTAAATTTACTGTCGAAGGTGATTTACGTCGTGAAGTAACATTAAGCATCAAACGTCTTTTAGACTTAGGTTGCTATCGTGGTTTACGTCATCGTCGTAGTTTACCGGTACGTGGTCAACGTACTAAGACTAATGCGCGTACTCGTAAGGGTCCACGCAAACCGATCAAAAAATAATCGGAGTAGATAAATAATGGCTAAAACACCAGTTCGCGCACGTAAGCGCGTTAAAAAACAGATTGCAGATGGCGTAGCTCATATCCACGCATCTTTCAATAACACAATCGTGACTATTACTGACCGTCAAGGTAACGCTCTTGCATGGGCAACCGCAGGTGGTTCAGGTTTCCGTGGTTCTCGTAAATCAACTCCGTTCGCTGCGCAAGTGGCTGCTGAACGTTGTGCTGAAGCTGTTAAAGAATTCGGCTTAAAGAACTTGGAAGTTATGGTTAAAGGTCCGGGTCCAGGTCGTGAATCAACAATCCGTGCATTAAATGCAGCAGGTTTCCGTATCACGAATATTACTGATGTGACTCCGATTCCTCATAACGGTTGTCGTCCACCGAAAAAACGTCGCGTTTAATTGACGTTAGAATAATTGGAGAAAGAAAATGGCAAGATATTTGGGTCCTAAGCTCAAGCTAAGCCGTCGTGAAGGTACTGATTTATTCCTTAAATCAGGCGTTCGTGCGATTGAATCAAAATGTAGAAATCGTCTTGATGTAGCACCAGGTCAACACGGTGCACGCAAGCCACGTTTATCTGACTACGGTAGTCAGTTACGTGAAAAACAAAAAGTTCGCCGTATCTATGGTATCTTAGAACGTCAATTCCGTAATTACTATACAGAAGCAAACCGCTTAAAAGGTAATACCGGTGAGAACTTATTAGTATTATTAGAAGGTCGTTTAGACAACGTAGTTTACCGTATGGGTTTTGCTGCAACTCGTGCTGAAGCGCGTCAGCTTGTAAGCCACAAATCTATCGTAGTAAACGGTCGTGTAGTGAATATTCCTTCTTATCAAGTTTCTGTTGATGATGTGGTTGCTGTTCGTGAGAAATCTAAAAAACAAGCACGTATCAAAGCATCATTAGAATTAGCAACTCAACGTGAAAAACCGACTTGGTTAGAAGTTGATGCAACTAAGATGGAAGGTGTATTTAAACGTACTCCTGAACGCTCTGACTTATCAGCAGATATTAACGAACATCTGATCGTTGAGCTTTACTCTAAATAATAGTTAATTTTTAAAATTACATTATTAGATTAGTAAATAAAGCTTAAAAACAAAGAGAGGATAAAATGCAGGGTTCTGTGACAGAATTTTTAAAGCCGCACTTAGTGAATATCGAACAAGTTAGTTCTACTCACGCAAAAGTGACCTTAGAACCGTTAGAACGTGGTTTTGGCCATACATTAGGTAACGCACTTCGTCGCATTTTACTTTCGTCTATGCCGGGTTGTGCCGTTACAGAAGTTGAAATTGATGGTGTATTGCATGAATACAGCAGCAAAGAAGGCGTACAAGAAGATATTCTTGAAGTATTGTTAAACCTTAAAGGTCTAGCGGTAAAAGTGTCGGGTAAAGATGATATTATTTTGACACTAAATAAGTCTGGAATTGGCCCTGTAACTGCAGCCGACATTACGCATGATGGTGACGTAGAAATTGTAAATCCACACCATGTTATCTGTCATTTAACAGATAAAGACGCATCAATTAGTATGCGTATTCGTGTTCAGCGTGGTCGTGGTTATGTACCGGCATCTGCTCGCGTACATTCTCAAGATGAAGATCGTCCAATCGGTCGTTTATTAGTTGATGCTCGTTTCAGCCCAGTAGATCGCATTGCTTATAATGTGGAAGCTGCGCGTGTTGAACAGCGTACTGACTTAGATAAACTTATCATTGAGATGGAAACAAATGGCACAATCGATCCAGAAGAAGCCATTCGTCGCGCTGCTACAATTTTAGCAGAACAGTTAGATGCATTCGTTGATTTACGTGATGTTCGTCAGCCTGAAGTGAAAGAAGAAAAACCGGAGTTCGATCCGATTTTACTTCGTCCGGTAGATGATTTAGAGCTGACAGTTCGTTCTGCTAACTGTTTGAAAGCAGAGACAATTCACTATATCGGTGATTTAGTACAACGTACAGAAGTCGAGTTATTAAAAACACCTAATCTTGGTAAGAAATCACTTACTGAGATTAAGGATGTGCTTGCTTCTCGCGGCTTATCACTGGGTATGCGCCTTGAGAATTGGCCTCCGGCAAGTATTGCCGAAGACTAATTTTAGGTATTAGATTTTCTAAGAAGGAATAGGTTATGCGCCATCGTAAGAGTGGACGTCAATTAAACCGTAACAGCAGCCATCGCCAAGCGATGTTCCGTAATATGGCAAGTGCTTTAATCGGTCATGAGATCATTAAAACAACTTTGCCTAAAGCTAAAGAGTTACGTCGTGTAGTTGAACCATTAATTACTTTAGCAAAAGAAGACAGCGTTGCAAATCGCCGCTTAGCTTTTGCTCGTACTCGCAACGTAGAAACAGTTGCTAAATTATTCAATGAATTAGGTCCACGTTTTGCACAACGTGCGGGTGGTTATACTCGTATCTTAAAATGTGGTTTCCGTGCAGGCGATAACGCTCCAATGGCTTACATTGAGTTAGTTGATCGTCCGGAAGTTGCTGAAGCAGCTGCGGAATAATAGCTTAAACAGCTTATCTGAAAGCCCGAGTTATCTCGGGCTTTATTTTTTTCCGATATTCTTGAGTTTTTCTTAGTGTCCGCTTTGCAATTGCAAAGATCTGTTCTTGTAATTTCGTAGAAAATCAGTATAATTTATCCGCTTTTTCTATCTTAAATTTAGATACTAAAGCAATTTTAGTACCCTCACCTCGAACGAGGGTTTTATTTTTACTATCAACATTTTAGAGGAAGGTTATGGTAACCATTCGTTTAACTCGTGGCGGAGCTAAAAAACGCCCATTTTATCAAATCGTGGTAGCAGACAGCCGTTCACCACGTGACGGTCGTTTCATCGAGCGTATCGGTTTCTTCAATCCATTAGCTGCAGGCCAAGCTGAACGTTTACGTTTAGACGTGGCTAAAGTTGATGCTTGGGTTGCTAAAGGTGCTGATCTTTCAGACCGTGTTGCATCTTTAGTAAAAGAAGCTCGTAAAGCGGCTTAATTTTTTAAAAATTTTGCAAAGTAGGTGGGTAGTATGAGCGAACAAAAAATTGAAGTTGTCGGAAAACTAGGATCAACCTATGGGATTCGTGGCTGGTTACGCCTCTATTCATCAACTGAAGAAACCGAAAGCATTTTCGATTATCAGCCTTGGTTCTTAAAAATTAAGGGACAATGGCAACCAATCGAATTAGAAAGTTGGCGTTACCATAACAACGATTTGATTGTGAAATTAAAAGGTAGCGATGACCGTGAGAGCGCACAGCTGCTGACTAATGCCGAAATCGGTGTAGATCTATCTGTGTTTCCTGAATTGGAAGAAGGAGATTATTACTGGCACGATTTAATCGGCTGCCAAGTGATAAACCTTGAAGACTATAGCATGGGCGTTGTAACCGAATTAATGGAAACAGGTTCTAACGATGTTTTGGTTGTACGCGCTAACAGTAAGGATGCTTTTGGCAAGCAAGAACGATTAATTCCGTTCTTATATGAACAAGTAGTTAAAAGAGTAGATCTCGCCACTAAGACAATTACGGTGGATTGGGACGCTGGTTTCTAACCTCAGGTATGCGGTGCAGCTTTAACTTTAAGTAGTAAGAACATTTGAGGATAAATTATGTGGATTGGTATCATTTCACTGTTCCCCGAAATGTTTAAAGCAATTACCGATTTTGGGGTGACAGGACGTGCGGTAAAACAAGATCTTCTGCAAATTCAATGCTGGAATCCTCGCGATTTCACGTTTGATAAACATAAAACGGTTGATGATCGCCCTTACGGCGGCGGACCGGGAATGTTAATGATGGTGCAGCCTTTGCGTGATGCGATTCATGCAGCAAAGCAGGCGGCAAAAGCGGAAGACGGTGTAGAGGCAAAAGTTATTTATCTCTCACCGCAAGGGCGTAAGCTGGATCAACAAGGTGTGAAGACACTGGCTTCAAATCAGAAACTGATTTTAATTTGTGGACGATACGAAGGGGTTGATGAACGATTGATTCAAACGGAAGTTGATGAAGAATGGTCGATCGGTGATTATGTGCTTACAGGGGGCGAATTGCCTGCAATGACGTTGATTGACGCCGTTGCGAGATTTGTGCCCGGAGTGTTAGGTAAACAGGCCTCTGCAGATGAAGATTCATTTGCGACAGGTTTATTGGATTGTCCGCATTACACTCGCCCGGAAATGTTAGACGGCATTCCTGTTCCCGAAGTGCTGATGTCGGGTCATCACGAAAATATTCGTAAATGGCGATTAGAACAATCGCTTGAACGAACGTGGTTAAGACGCCCTGAGCTATTGGATAGCCTAGCTCTGACTGACGAACAACGCGTGTTGTTAGCTAAAATTAAGAAACAACACAAAATCAGTTAATTCTAGGATTTAGAAGGTTTTTAAAATGAGTAACATCATCAAACAAATCGAACAAGAACAGTTAAAACAAAACGTACCTAGCTTCCGTCCGGGTGACACATTAGAAGTTAAGGTATGGGTAGTAGAAGGTAGTAAAAGACGTTTGCAAGCGTTCGAAGGCGTGGTTATTGCAATTCGTAACCGTGGCTTGCATTCTGCATTCACTCTACGTAAAGTATCAAACGGCGTAGGCGTTGAACGTGTATTCCAAACTCACTCACCGGTAGTTGACAGTATTTCTGTTAAACGTAAAGGTGCGGTACGTAAAGCTAAACTTTACTACTTACGTGAGCGTTCAGGTAAATCTGCACGTATCAAAGAGCGTCTTGGCGAATAATTCGAACAAGCTTAATGCGAAAGATAAAAAGGCTTGGGGTAACCCAAGCCTTTTCTTTTATATGGTAAGTGGTTGTTTTCGGTTAATTTTTTGCAAACTTTGCGCTAAATCAGGCCGCTTGTAAAAAATAAAAGGCAGGAATATCCCCGCCTTTATGATGAAATAACGAATTATTCCGCTTCTTCTAAAATAACCCAACCGTTGTCCAGCCAATCGCATAGCGTATCGAGTAATAATTCCAGCTCTTCTTGATCTTTGGCTTTAGACGCCAGTTTATTCCAAGAAACCGCATCACCGTTAGCGATACGAATTAATAGGTTTTGTTCCGCTTCATTTAGCTCGTCAATCCATTCACCGTTTACATAAATACGTTGAGGATTTTCGGTATAAAGCATTTTGACATTGGCATCTTGTTGGATCCAACCGCCTTCTTCTAAAATACCTTGTACTTCATCCGGGTAGTATTCATTATCCGTTTGCAATAATTCATAGCGACGAGAACTTACCGCAGCAGCAACGCTGTGGGTAAAGATTTCATCAAATTGATCAGAGTTTTGTAATAAGTCGATTAATTGATGTTTCAGCACTTTCACCATTTTTGGATCAAGTAACGCATTCGGTTGTTCATGTGGCACAAGGCGGAATGGGATATTAAATTCCGAGCCGGCAATCACTTCCGAATGGTGTTCTAATGTTTTGCAGAAATTCTCGAGTAAATCCGCCGCATTCGGGTAGCGTAAGCCGAATGAGAATGTTAGCCCTTCGGTTTCGGATACGCCATAGTGAGCCATACGAGAAGGCACGTAAAGCACGTCACCCGGATTCATCACTTCGTCTAACACCAATTCGCCCATATCATCAAAAATACGAATCGGCTGATTCGGTTTAAATTCGGTGGAAGGATCACACCACTTACCTAGCTGCCAACGGCGTTGGCCGTAACCTTGTACGAGAAAAACATCGTATTCATCATAATGCTTACCAACCGTACCGCCTTTAGGCGAACAAGAAACCATAATGTCGTCACGTTGCCATTGAGGTAAGAAGCTAAACGCTTGCCACAATGCACCGAGTTCCGGCGACCATTGTTCCAAATTTTGTACCATAACAGAGAATTGGGCCGGCAGATCTTGTAAATCGCTTTCCGCAAACGGACTGGTTTTAACCGACCATTGCTCATTTTCACATTTGATTAAGCGAGCAGTGATTTCCTCTTCCAGCGCTAACTCCATAATATCTTCCGGCTCGAATAATCCGACAATTTGCGGCAAGCCGTTACGGATTAACAGCGGTCGTTTTTGCCAATAATCACGTAAGAAAGTTTCCGGGCTAATATTTTCAGGTAAGCAGAATGGAATGTTCATAGATGCTCCTTATGTTTTTCTCTCTGATTAAAACTATTCTACCTGATAAACGCTTGAATATCTTGTGTTATATCAGCTTATTTAGCCATTAAATATTTAACTTTTGTGATAAAGCTCACAAAATTTGATAAAAAACAACTAATAATGATTTTCATTTGATTAAAATAGACTAGAATGAATACTATGATATTTAGGATGGCTTTTAAGGTGGGTTTATGTTCCAAAGAATCAAATTAACAGCGGTTGCATTTGCAACGTTATTTGCATTATCCGGTTTCGCTAATGCCAAGCCGACTGAAATTACCGATGTCCTTGAACGTAAAGTAACGGTTGAATTGCCGGCTAAACGAGTGGTATTGGCTTTTAATTATCAAGATTATATGGCAGTCGGTGGCGAAAAAGCATTAGACAATGTAGTGGGCTTTTCTAAAGCGGTTTGGTCCGATTGGGCGCCTGCAAGCTGGGCGGAATTCAGCAAAGCGGTACCGAAATTAAATCAGTTGGAAGATATTGGTGAAGTGGAGGTCGGAACGTTCTCAATCGAGAAAATTTTAGCGCTGAAACCGGACTTCGTGTTAATGGCGGATTGGCAATTTAAAGCGTTAGATTCGGATTTAGAACCGCTAGAAACAGCAGGTATTCCGGTTGTCGTAGTGGATTATTTAGCGCAAACGGTTGATAAACACGTGAAATCTACCGAGATTATCGGTCAATTAACCGGACAAGAAGCCAAAGCAAAACAGTTAAACGAAGAATACAAGGCAATTGTGAAAGAGATTCAAGATCGTGTTGCAAAGGCTAACTTACCGAAACCAAAAGTGTATGTTGAATTTGGAAATAAAGGGCCGGCAGAGCATAGTTTTACTTTCGGTAAAAGTATGTGGGGCGCAATGATTGATTTGGTCGGTGCGGAAAATATTGCTAAAAATGCGGTGGAATTTTATAGCCCGATTAACCCTGAATTAGTGGTAGCGGCTAAACCGGACGTGGTAATTATTTCCGGACGAGAAACCGAACTGAAGAAAAATCCGGAAGCAATGGTAGCGGGCTTTAATATTGATAAACAAGAAGCGCAAAAACGCTTAGCCGGCTTTGCGAAACGCCCGGGTTGGTCTGAATTACCGGCGATTAAAAATCAGCGTTTATACGGCGTATATCATGCCAATTCGCGTACGCTTTCCGATAGCGCTTCAATTCAATTTGTGGCAAAAGCGATTTATCCTGAGCTATTCAAGGATTTAGACCCGACCAAAACCTATCAAGAGTTTTATCGTAAAAACTTGCCTCTCGTGCCGCAAGGGACCTTCTATCTCTACCCAGAGAGTAAATAGGCATGAGTCATTTAACGGTTGAAAAGATCGTTCAAAACCAACGCAAGCTGGAACGCAAGCGTTGGTTTATCGTTCTTACTTTCCTTGCAATCAGTTTAATCGGTTTGGTATTTGATATTGTCACCGGCCCTTCTATGTTGCCATTGGATGAAGTGGTCAAAGCGTTATTACGTTTTGAAGATGTGGAAACCACCACGAACGTTATCGTTTATGACTTACGTTTACCCATGGCATTAATGGCGTTGGTAGTCGGGGCGGCATTAGGTGTTGGCGGTGCAGAAATTCAAACCTTGCTGAATAACCCGATGGCAAGCCCCTATACCTTAGGTTTAGCCGCAGCGGCCGGTTTAGGCGCTTCAACGGTCATTGCATTTGGCGGTTTCGGTTTACCTTCTGCGTTTGCCGTGCCGTTAGGTGCTTTTGTGATGACCATGTTGGCATCCGGTATTTTGTTTATATTTGCCTCAATGCGCCGTTTTAGTTCGGCGATGTTAGTGTTAGTCGGTATTGCGTTATTGTTTTTATTTCAATCATTGTTATCGCTAATCCAATTTATTGCCGCACCGGAAATTTCGCAACAAATTCTGTTTTGGTTATTCGGCAGTTTAACTAAAGCGACTTGGGAAAACCTCTCAATTGCGACGGTAGTAACGATTGTATGCGTTAGCTTACTTGCAAAAGATTTATGGAAATTGACCGCTTTACGTTTAGGTGAGGCACGTGCGCTCAGTCTAGGGATTAATCTGCAACACTTACGTTTAAAAACGTTAGTCTTAGTGGCGATTATGACCGCAACTGCGATTAGCTTTGTTGGTATTATCGGTTTTATCGGCTTGGTCGCACCGCACGTGGCGCGGATGTTATTGGGCGAAGATCAACGGTTTTTTCTGCCGGGCGCAATGTTAATCGGTGCGGCATTTTTATCGGTTGCTTCGGTATTATCCAAAGTGATTGTACCCGGCGCATTGTTTCCGGTGGGGATTATTACCTCATTTGTCGGCGTACCTTTCTTCTTTTGGATTGTGCTTACTAAGAGATAACAAGCGGTAGAATTTATGTTAAAACTTGCAAATGTTCATATTAAAAGAGGTTCGCTTGTGATTGCCGACCAGTTGGATTTGTCTTTAGAGAAAGGGAAAGTCTATACGGTATTAGGCCCGAACGGTGCCGGTAAATCCTCATTATTAAAAACGATTTTTGGAGAAATCGGCTGTAAAGGGCATATTCATTATGCGGATCAGACTCTAAATAAACGAGCTATTTCGGCATGGCGTAAATGTATCGGTTATATGCCGCAAGATACGCAAGTTGATGCATCGCTGACTGCTTTAGAAGTGATTTTGCTTGGCAGAATGGAAGCGTTAAATATGCATATCAGTGATGAATTATTAACTGAAGTCGCTAGCATTATGCAGAAACTCGGCATTGCGCATCTTGCTCACCAAGATGTGATGCAATTAAGCGGTGGGCAACGACAAATGGTGATGTTTGCCCAAGTATTACTACGTCAGCCGGAAATCTTATTGCTAGATGAACCGGTCAGTGCGTTGGATATGCACCATCAAATCAATTTATTGGAACACGTTTGCCAATATACACAACAAAATAATCTGATTACGATTATGGTGCTACACGATTTGAGCCTTGCCGCCCAATTTTCCGATCACGTGATTTTATTGGGAGACGGTAAGTTACAAGGTTTCGGCGAGGCGAAACAAGTGCTACAAGCGGATCTTATTCGCCGGTTATATAACGTTGAAATTGAAATTTTATATGACAGTACCGGACAACCGGTAATTCGTCCGTTACGTCAATTACATTAGGAGCAGAATATGAAAAAAGTATTATTAGCGACTTTACTCGCTTTTTCAGGTAGTGCATTTGCCGCAGATCACGAAGTGAAAATGTTAGATCACGGTAAAGACGGCGGTATGGTGTTTGAACCGGGCTTTGTGAAAGCGGAGATCGGTGATACGGTGACTTTCGTGCCGACTCATAAAGGTCACTGGGTACAAAGTCGAGCGATACCAGAAGGAGCGGAAAAATTCCTTTCAAAAGAGAATGAAAAATTTACTCTGACCTTAACGCATGAAGGGGTTTATGTGTATGTTTGTCCTCCGCATCGTACGATGAATATGAGCGGTATTATTCAGGTAGGTAAACCGACTAATTTAGAAAATGCGACTAAAGAAATAGAGAAAATCGAAAAGCGTACCACAGAGAATAAAGGACGCTTGTTTGAATATCTCGATCAAGTGAAATAAGGATTACGATGAAAAAGCAGTATTTTAAACGGCTTATTGCCAGTACGTTATTGTTTGCCGGCATCTCAGCGCAAGCGGAAGTAAAAGTGTTACAAGACGTATTGGATCGTCAAGTGAAAGTTGATGTACCGGCGAAACGTGTGGTACTGGGCTTCTATTATCCGGACTATATTGCCGCAACCGGTTCGGAGAATTTTAAACATGTCGTCGGTATTTCACGTGAGTTTTGGGAAAAATTTAACCCCGGTAGCTGGGCTTTATTTAGTAAAGCGTTACCGAATTTAGCGGAAATGGCGGATATCGGTAACATCAATGCCGGTACCTTCTCGTTGGAAAAAACCTTAGCATTAAAACCGGACGTATTAGTGTTAGCCGATTGGCAATATCAAACGATTGCCGCCGATATTCCTCGTATCGAGCAAGCCGGTATTCCGATTGTCGTGGTGGACTTCAATGCGCAAACCGTAGAGAAACACACGAAAAGCATCCAACTTTTCGGACAACTCGCCGGTACGGAAACACGTGCAAATCAGATCGCCAGCGAATATGAACAAGGTATCAAAGCGATCCAACAACGTGTGGCGGCAAGCGGTCAAAAACCACCGAAAATTTACGTTGAATTCGGCAACAAAGGTCCGGCGGAATATAGCTTCACTTTCGGTAAAAATATGTGGGGAGCGATTGCGAATACAGTTGGTGGCGACAATATTGCTGCGCCGTTTATTGAAAACTGGGGGCCGATTAATCCGGAGCAATTTTTAGCGTCTAATCCGGAGGTGGTGATTATTTCCGGTACGGAAATGGGTACTGATAAAAATGCTGAAATTATGGCGATGGGGATTAATATCAGCGAAGCGGATGCGCAAAAACGCCTTGCCGGTTTTACTCAGCGTGCCGGTTGGTCGAACGTACCGGCGGTGAAAAAAGGCAATGTGTACGGCATTTATCACACTGCGTCTCGTTCGATTACCGACTTAGCCAGTGCGCAATTTATGGCAAAAACGCTTTATCCGGAACAGTTTAAAGATATTGATCCGGAGAAAACCTATTTGGATTTCCACCGTCAATATCTGCTGGTTGTACCGCAAGGCACATTTTTTATTAAGTTAAAATAACCATTCAATTTAATGGCAAGCGGGCTTTGGCTCACTTGCCTTTTTTGAGCCGATTATGTCACATTCGATAGCCATTACTACCTGCCAAACTTATCCCAATCTTCCCGAGAATTTACAACCGCTGGTTCGTTTACTACAGGCTAACGAACTGCAAGTCAAAGTAGATTGCTGGCAAAATCAGCCGCAAGCTGATGTTATCTTACCGCTTTGTGCGTGGGACTACGCCCAACAACCGGAACGCTTCCGCCAATGGCTGCAACAAGCGGTTGAATTCGGGCAAAAATTTGCAAACCCCATGCGGTTAATGGATTGGAATATGCACAAAAGCTATTTACTGGATTTACAACAAATGGGTGTAGATGTGATTCCGAGCCAACTGTTATTGGCGGATCTCACCCAAATCCAGACCGCTTGTCAGCCGTACCACCAAAACGGACAAGCTGTGGTGATCAAACCGGCGATCGGGCAGAGTGGTAATGCGGTCATCAAATGGCAAGCGGATCAACCGATACCGGATTTTAGCCCCTATTTAGGACAACAAATCCTGTTACAACCCTATATTGAGGAAGTGGCGGAGAATGGCGAAACCAGTTTGATTTTCTTTGCCGGTGAGTTTAGCCATGCGGTAAGGCGCCAACCGCCCAAAGGCGAATGGCGGGCAAATTCAGCTTACGGCGTAGCAATCTTACCGGTAGTTCCTCCACAAAATATTATTCGACAAGCACGAGATGTTTTGATGAGATTGCCTGAAATGCCAAGCTATGCACGGGTGGACGGCACCATTATTGGTGATCGATTTTTGCTGAATGAATTGGAATTGATCGAACCGGCATTGTACCTGCATACGGATCCGCAAGCGGCGGCACGATTTGCACAGGTACTTATGCAAAAAATAACAGAAATTTGACCGCTTAACGGACACCAAATCAGTGTCCATTAAGCTTTGTGGTTAAGTAATATCTTGTTGTAGAAAACCAAGTAATAAATTACTAATGATTTGATAAAACGCGGTACTACTGTGAATTTGGGCGGTTTTCTCCGCCCATTGTGGTAACCAGCCAAGTAATTGCTGTCGGATAAATTGCTGCTGAACTTGAACCGGCTGTTCCGTTTCAATCAGTTTGATCAACACTTCTAAATAAATACAGAGGTGATCACTCGGTTCATTATGTAACCGATTGATTTTAAGCTGAAATTTCGTTAGCCATTGATCCATTAGCGCAAGATTTTCACTGAGATCCCGTTCATCCAAATAGTAAGAGGCGTACGGCAGCGCACTTAATTTGCCCTCCAATAAAAAGCATTGTGCAAAATCTGCCGCCAGTTCTAAGCGAGGTGAATCGTAAGCGGTTAATTTTGCCAATTCATTTTGCAAGTCGGTAACCTGTGGCTGAAAGCCAAGCTCGGCAAGAAATGCAAAAAATGGGGCAAATTGACCCGCTTGTAATGCCTGTAACTGCGGCTCCGATAGCTCTTTGGCGAGTAACGAATGGAACCAACGATAACAAAATAGTCGCTCTTCCGAACTGAGTAATTGCGAGTGTGCCATTAACGAGTTACCTCTGTCGGGCCGCTGAAACCATTCGCTGCCGGTGCATCGCCTTGCCATTTTTCCACATTCACTAAACAAGTACTGACAGACGTTGCTTGCGATAAACTTGAAGCGCCGATATCCAGTGTTAGCGTATTCGGGCAGCCGTAAGTATCAATCGCTCCTATGCTTTCATCAAGCGGTGAGAACCACGCTCCTTCTTGTAAACGCACGACACCGCTTGGGAAGTTATCGGATAACACCGCACCGACCAGCACTTGCCCGCGTTCGTTATAGACACGCACTAAATCGCCGTCTTTAATACCTAATTTCGCTGCGTCTTGCGGATTCATATAAAACGGCTCTCGTCCTTGCACGCTGTAGGTTTCACGCAACGATTTGGCTTCACACAATTGTGAATGTAAGCGTTTATCCGGATGCACGGATTGTAGCCAGAACGGATATTTATCCGATTTCGGCCCACCGTGCGAACGTTCCGCTTTTTCAAACCACATCGGGTGACCTTTACAGTCGGCATAACCGAAACTCGCTATTTTACGGCTAAAGATTTCAATAAAGCCGGAAGGTGTGCCGAGTGCGTGTAATTCCGGATCTTCACGGAAATCGGCGTGACGTACCCAAGGTTTGCCCTCTGGGAACAGTACATAGCCTTTTTGCCAAAATTCAGCGAAAGGCGGCATCGCAAATTTGCCGCGGTTTGCATTGCGACAATCTTTGTATAGACGTTCTAACCACGCCATTTCGTCCATACCTCGGCAATATTCTTTTTCTTTGCCGAAGCGACGACATAAGTCTTTGAAAATTTCAAAATCAGGGCGAGATTCATATAACGGCTCAATCAATTTTTGCATCGCCAAAACGCCTCGGTTGCTGTAAGAACCGTAGGCATCAATATCGTTACGTTCAAACGGCGTACAAGCCGGTAAAACAATATCGGAGAAACGACAAGTTGCCGTCCAGCTATAGTTAATCGACACCACGGTTTCCAATTTTTGGAAGGCACGTTTCATCTTATTCAAATCGGATTGTCTGCTCCATTGGTTACAACCGGAGAAAATCGCCATTTTATACGGCGCATAGGTAATTTTTCTGCCGTTGTAGTCAATGGTTTCACCGGAGTGAAGTAAAGAATCGGTGGTACGGGCAACCGGAATCACCTCACTATAGCCTTGGTAATCTTTATTGGTATATTTAGCGACTTGATCCTTATCCAGAGTAGATGGGAATGCCCCCGGCATTGCCGCACCGGAACTGGATACGCCGATAGAACTGTAATGGTGTGCATAACTGATACCACCGCCGGCAAGCCCGATTTGTCCGAGCATAGCGGCTAAAACCGCGCCCATCCAGTAAGGCTGTTCACCGTGTTGCTGGCGTTGAATCGCCCAACCGAAAATCAGTTGGGTACGTTTGCCGGCTAACATACGGGCAAATTTGCGGATTTCTTCCGCTTCAATACCGCAAATCGGTGCCGCCCATTCGGCTGTTTTCTCAATTTTGTCTTCGGTTTCGCCAAGTAAGTAAGGCACAAATTGCTCAAAACCGAGCGTGTACATATCAATAAACGCTTTATCGTATAAATTCTCACGATATAAGGTGTGAGCAATCGCCAACATAAACGGTACGTCCGCTTGCGGATTGATATAAAGCTGTTTACAGCCAAGGAAGTTTTGCGTTTTGCTTTTTACCGGATCAATGCTAATCACATTGATTTTTTGTTCCGCCACTTTCTGTTTAAGCTGTGCTAAGTAGCCGTAAGATTCGTGCGTTTCGCAGTTCCAGCCGACTTGTAAGTTTTTGACCGGATCGCTTGCCCAGAAAATTAAATTCTCGGTTTCTTTAAGAATGACTTCCCATGATGTCCCTTGTGAATACACTTCGGTTGAACCTAACACATAAGGCAAAATGGTTTGCCCCGCACCGGTGGAGTAATCGCCGACCGTGCCAACGCTCGAGCCGTGCATCGCAATCGCACGGATCATATGGTTACCGCAGCTATGGAATTGACCGGAAGAACGCCAGCCGACATTGGCGGTATGTAATGCCCAAGGGCCGTAATTTTGCTGAATACGCTCAAGTTCTTCATAGAACAGGTCAAGTGCTTCGTCCCAACTGACACGCACAAAACGGTTATTGCCACGTTGTGTTCTGTTGCTGTTGTGACGGTTTTTGAGCCAATCCAAGCGCACCATTGGATAACGAATACGTGCTTCACCGTACACTAAGTCTTTGATGCCGTTAATCATTTCGGTCGGATGCTTATCCAGTTCGAACGGCTTAATTTCGGCAATGCGACCGTTTTCAATTTTTGCTCGCACCGCCCCCCATTGCGCACCGGTAATTTTCCAGCCGTTTTCGACCGCTTGTGAAGCTTCGGCATTTGCTCGCGGCACAAGGAAATTCGGCATTGCCATAGAAGCTGCCATCAGCGACATATTTTTTAAGAATTGACGGCGTGAAGTTGAAAGTGATGATGACATACAAACTCCTTATTTAGCGGCTTTCGGTTGGCTGTCTGAAGCGTGCATTTGCAAATAACGTAGCACTTGTTTACGGGTCGGCTCGTCCATATCAGTAAAGCCAACCATACCGTTAAATACGGCAACCCATTCATTCGCATCGTGCATTTTGGTATCACGTTGTTTGTGGCAAACGCTACATTCGGTCTTAAAGGTTTGTTCCGCATTCGCCCAAAAATCGGTCAGACTATCGGTGAATTTAGAATTTTTGACCCACGCTTGTAATTTGACTTTCTGCCACACTAAACCGGTAAGTGGATCTTCTTTGCTCTCAAGCACTTCAAACGTCGGGTTATTTTGCATAAAGCTTTTATCTATTACCGCATCGGTAATTTGTTTCGCAAATTGGTTGTACCAAATACGCCCCACTCCTTTGTTTTTACGCCACATTTCCAACTCAATTTGTGAGGCATCTTGTTTGGATTGCAACAGTTTAATCGGCACACCGGCTTCAAGCTGTCCAATGGATTGTTTGAGTGATTCGTCAGCGAAAAGGGCTAATTCGGAGGGAGTGTAAGCGGTTGAATTTTGGGCAAAACTTGCAGAACAAAATGTCAGCAAACTTACGCCAAGCAGCCAAACAGATTTCATAAAAACCTCGGAGAATAATGTTTAATTATTAGACTAGTTTAGCAAATATAACGTTAAAGCTATATTGATATAAGTCATAAAATAATAACTATTCTTATTAAGAAAGAAATTTGCAAAAAATTTCCAAAAATCGACCGCTTACAGGCTATAATAACCAGTATTTTTGAACGAATTTTTTAGGAATCGCAAAATGACAACAAAATTTAATGTAAAAACATTCCAAGGTATGATTTTAGCCCTACAAGATTATTGGGCAAACGTAGGTTGCACCATTGTTCAGCCGTTTGATATGGAAGTGGGTGCCGGTACTTCTCACCCGATGACCGCACTTCGTGCTTTAGGTCCTGAGCCAATGGCATTCGCTTACGTTCAACCTTCACGCCGCCCGACGGACGGTCGTTACGGCGAAAACCCAAACCGTTTACAACACTATTACCAATTCCAAGTGGTCATCAAACCGTCTCCGGATAACATTCAAGAACTCTATTTAGGCTCACTTAAAATGTTAGGCTTCGACCCAACGCAACACGATATTCGTTTTGTGGAAGACAACTGGGAAAACCCGACTTTAGGTGCGTGGGGCTTAGGCTGGGAAGTTTGGTTAAACGGTATGGAAGTAACCCAATTCACTTACTTCCAACAAGTTGGCGGTTTAGAGTGTAAACCGGTTACCGGCGAAGTTACTTACGGTTTAGAGCGTTTAGCGATGTATATTCAAGGCGTGGATAGCGTGTACGATCTCGTATGGTCAGACGGCCCACTCGGTAAAACCACCTATGGCGATGTGTTCCACCAAAACGAAGTAGAGCAATCAACCTACAACTTTGAATACGCAGACGTAGATTTCTTATTCAAAGCGTTCGAACAATACGAAAAAGAAGCGACTGAATTATTAGCTCTCGAAAAACCGTTACCATTACCGGCTTACGAACGTATTTTAAAAGCGGCACACAGCTTCAATATGCTAGACGCACGTAAAGCGATTTCCGTAACCGAACGCCAACGTTATATCTTACGCATCCGTACCTTAACTAAAGGTGTAGCAGAAGCGTATTATGCAAGCCGTGAAGCGTTGGGTTTTCCGGGGTGTAATAAGCAGGTTTAAATCTCCTCCTACCTCCTCTTTACTAAAGAAGGGGAATGTTGTGAAGAATAGAGATCTTACATTTAAGATGAGTTGTTCCCCTCTTTTGTAAAGAGGGGTTAGGGGAGATTAAAAATGCAACCCTACTCAAAATCTCTAAAAGAACTTTCACAAAAATTGCGTTCTGATCAAACGGACGCAGAGAGGAAACTATGGCAACGGATAAACCGAGATCAGCTTTTGGACTTTCGCTTTAATCGGCAAAAGCCGTTGCTAAATTATATTGTGGATTTTTACTGCCCGAAAGCGAAGTTGATTATTGAGCTAGACGGCAGTCAGCATTATGAACCCGATTATCAGGAAAAAGACCGTTTGCGTGATGAGGAGTTAAATTCACTTGGTTTTACCGTAATGCGGTTTAGTAATGACGAAGTATATTTTGAAATTGAATCGGTGGTGGAGCAGATTTATTTGTTTTTGGAGAATGTTAGGGCAAATCTCCCTTAACCCCTCTTTACTAAAGAAGGGGATCAGATCTCCAAGAATTTAGAGACTTGTGTTCTTAATCGATGATTGGAAATTTGAAATATAAGCGGTGGGGATTTGTAGATTTTTTGCAAATTTGAGGTAGTACAAATCTCCCCTAGCCCCTCTTTACTAAAGAGGGGGATCGGATCTCCAAGAATTTTGAGATTTATGTTCTTCATCAACAATAGAAATTTTAAAATGCGGATTAGTCCATAAAACTTAATTTCTGCACAAACCCAGTCCCCCTCTTTGGCAAAGAGGGGTTAGGGGAGATTTGGCAGAGGTGAAATAGCTGGTATTAGCCGATCGCAAACAAATTTTTAGTGCGAAATATCTGCCTTATTTGCCGACTGAGTTGGAATTGAAAGAACAGGTGGAAAGGGCGAGAGAACGATTAACTTTTGTATCCTAGCACTTACGTACTAGGTTAAGAATAATGTTGTCGCTCTGCGACAAATTAGGTTGCGGAGCAACCACACAATACCTAACCTTACACGTTAGTGTGAGGAATTTGACAGAATTCAAAAAACGAACTTATATAAAATTTTAAGAGATAAACAATGACAACACAAAACTTCCTCGCCGAGATCGGCACTGAAGAGTTGCCACCGAAGGCACTCAAAAAATTAGCGACCGTATTTGCGGAGAATGTAGAAAACGAGTTAAACCAAGCGGGTTTATCATTCGAGAAAGTGGAATGGTTTGCTGCACCACGCCGTTTGGCGGTGAAGGTGTTGGGTTTGGCGACGGCTCAACCAAGCAAAGAAATTGAGAAACGTGGTCCTGCGGTATCGGCAGCGTTTGATGCAGACGGCAATCCGACCAAAGCGGCAGAAGGCTGGGCGAGAGGCTGTGGTATTTCTGTTGATCAGGCAGGGCGTCTGGCTACTGATAAAGGCGAATGGTTAGTTCACCGTGCGGTGATTGAAGGTCAGCCGACTAAAAATTTATTGGTGGACATTATTTCTCGTTCTTTAGCGAATTTACCAATTCCAAAAATGATGCGTTGGGGCGATAAAACCGAGCAATTCGTGCGCCCTGTGCATACGGTTACCTTATTCTTTGGTGGTGAGCTAATCGAAGGCGAAATTTTAGGTGTGAAAATCGCAAATGTTGTGCGTGGACACCGTTTCTTAGGCGAGCGTGAATTTACCATTTCGCACGCAGATGAATACCTTACGGCATTACGTGAAAAAGGTATGGTGGTTGCCGACTTCAACGAGCGTAAAGCGTTGATTCTTGCAAAATCGCAAGAAAAAGCGACCGCTTTAGGTGGCGTGGCAGACATCGAAGAAGACTTATTAGATGAAGTAACTTCATTGGTTGAGTTTCCGAATGTATTAACCGCAAAATTTGAAGAGCGTTTCCTTGCTGTGCCTGCGGAAGCCTTGGTTTACACCATGAAAGGCGACCAAAAATACTTCCCGATCTATGATAAAGATGGCAAATTATTACCGCACTTTATCTTTGTTTCAAACATCAACCCAGAAGATCCAACTGCGATTATCGAAGGTAATGAAAAAGTGGTTCGTCCACGTTTAACCGATGCGGAATTTTTCTTCAAAACCGACTTAAAACAGCGTTTGGAAGACCGCTTGCCACGCCTTGAAACCGTGTTGTTCCAACAACAATTAGGGACACTGCGTGACAAAACCGCTCGTATTGAAGCCTTAGCGGGCGAAATTGCCGCTCAAATCGGTGCGGACAAAGTGAAAGCGGAACGTGCGGGCTTACTTTCTAAATGCGACTTAATGACCAATATGGTGTTTGAGTTTACCGACACGCAAGGCGTAATGGGTATGCACTATGCTCGTCACGACGGCGAAGACGAAGAAGTGGCGGTGGCATTGAACGAGCAATATATGCCACGTTTTGCCGGCGATGAATTGCCGAAATCATTAGTCGCTTGCTCAGTAGCATTAGCGGACAAATTCGACACGCTCACGGGGATTTTCGGTATCAGTCAAGCACCAAAAGGTAGTGCCGATCCATTTGCATTACGTCGTGCGGCATTAGGCTCGCTCCGTATTATCGTGGAGAAAAATTTACCGCTTGATTTAGAAGATTTGGTGCGTAAATCAGCGGCATTGTTTGGCGATAAATTAACAAACGCAAATGTAGTTGAAGATGTAGTGGACTTTATGCTCGGTCGTTTCCGTGCGTGGTATCAAGACGAAGGTATTGCGGTGGACGTTATCCAAGCGGTATTAGCTCGCCGTCCAACTCGCCCAGCGGACTTTGATGCTCGTGTGCGTGCGGTATCGCACTTCCGTACCTTAGATTCAGCGGAAGCATTAGCAGCGGCGAACAAACGCGTAAGCAATATTTTAGCGAAAGTGGAAGGTGAAATTTCAACAGAAATCGACCGCACTTTATTAGTAGAAGCGGAAGAAAAAGCGCTTGCAGAACAAGTAATTAGCTTACAAACGGAATTAGCTCCGGCATTTGCAAACGGCGAATATCAAACCGCACTTGATCGCTTAGCGAGTTTACGTGAAACGGTGGATAACTTCTTTGAAAAAGTGATGGTAAACGCAGAAGATGCAAATCTTCGCCGTAACCGTCAGGCAATTCTAAATAATTTACGTAACTTGTTCTTGCAAGTAGCGGATATTTCCGTTTTACAATAGTTAGTTTGAATTAGACCGCTTAAACAAGCGGTCTAATTTTAGGTTTAATTTGCAAATATATCGTTACGATTCGATACTAAAGTTCTCGCAAACACAGCAATCATAAGGAAACAATATGTCAGTAAAAACCGAAGTTTTATTCAGCAATCATTGGAATGTCCGCGTAAGTGATCCGGGCGAAGAAGGTAACGTGAATCACTTCTTTGAAACGGTACTTATTACCTTGGAAGCAAAAATTAACGGTGCGCAAGTAGAATATGAATTTACCCGCAAAGTAGAAGAAAATATCAAAATTCAGCGTAGCTTCACCGATGTAAGCGAACTTTTTGAATTTTTAGGCGATTATCTAAGTCCGGTGGCGTTAGGTAATGTCGGCGTACGTATCGGTCAGCTTAATTTGGCGTAATTGAATCAAGCGGTTGTTTTTGCAAAAAATTTTGCAAATTTGACCGCTTGTTTTCCTTTCTCGTTTACTTCCTTTAAACGTGTCATCGTTATGATTAATTCACAAAATACGCTCTATCTGCAAACTAAGCCCTATTGGGATTACTTACGTATCGAAAAACAAGCCAGCCAACATACATTGAGTAATTATCAGCGTCAGCTTTTAGCGGTAAGCGATATGCTTAGTCAAGCCGGTATTAGCACATGGCAAGAGGTGAATAGTGCGACGGTGCGTTGGATTATCGCGCAAAGTAATAAGCAGGGCTTAGGGGCAAAGAGTATCGCTTTACGTTTGGTTGCGTTACGCCAATGGTTTAGTTATTTGATTCGACAAGAAAAGATGTTGGTTAATCCGGCGGTTGGCATTAAAGCACCGAAAGCAAGCAAGCGTTTACCGAAGAATATTGATGCGGAACAAGTCGGGCAACTATTAACCAGCGATAGCCATGAGCCGAGTGACTTGCGTGATCTGGCTATGATGGAATTGATGTACAGCTCCGGCTTGCGTCTATCCGAGTTGCAAGGGCTTGATTTGGGCGATATGGATTTAGCCGGACGAGAAGTGCGTTTATTGGGTAAAGGGAATAAAGAACGTATCGTGCCGATTGGTTCGAAAGCCCTTGAAGCGTTAAATCGTTGGTTGGCGGTAAGAAATCAATTTAAACCGCAGGAAAATGCGGTATTTTTGAATAGGCGCGGCGGTAGATTGTCACACCGTTCAATTCAGCTTGTTATGCAAAAATGGGGCGAGAAACAGGGCTTGGAAAGCCATTTGCATCCGCATAAATTGCGCCATTCGTTTGCCACTCATATGTTGGAAGCCAGCGGCGATTTACGTGCGGTACAAGAATTACTCGGACATAGCAATCTTGCCACTACCCAAATTTATACACATTTGGATTTTCAACATCTTGCCAAAATTTATGGTGCGGCTCACCCGAGAGCTAAACGCAAAAAGCAAGACGACGATTAAAGGCTAAGCATTTGAACGGCTATCTCTTGTTTCCGGCGGAATAGTAGTGATTTTGCAGAAAAAGTACCAATATTGGCAAATAATCACGGCAATTAAAGTTAATTTGCCCCAAATATTCGGTAATGCGAAAAAGGAAACAAGGCAAAACGGGGCGGAAATTAACAAAATCGTGACTTTTTGCTTCATAGTCATCGCACGTTTTTCATCATATTCCTTCAAATATTTTTGATAAATTTTAGTGCGCATAAACCATTGTTGTAAGCGAGGCGAACTTTTGCCGAAGCAAAACAACGCAAGCAATAAAAACGGCGTAGTCGGTAAGCCCGGCAGAATTGCGCCTAAAATGCCAAGCCCGATACATAAGAATCCTGTGATAATGTAGAAAAGTTTCATGCTAATTACAGTTGATAATTAATCTCAATTAGAGATATTAGACGGATTCTGCCTATTTTTCAACTAATTCCATTGAATATTCAGCGGCTTTATCCCGATTTTTTTAGTCGTGAGGCATTCTTGTAACTGTTGCACTTGTTGGCAGATCTTTTCGGTCACGGCTTCGGCTTGCAGCATTTTTTCTTGAGTAACCTCCGCCGGATGTTGATTAAATAAAATCGCATCCAGTAAACGTTCCGCATACATCCCTTCGTGGTAGTAATGTAAAACACCGGCATCGTTAAATGCGGTTGCGACCATACTGATTTTAGTCGTGGCAATGCCCAAAGCTCCGTCTTCACCACCTAATTCTCGAAACAGCTGATGTTGCGGAAAGCCGCCGCAAGCCAGAAAGAATGCACGGCGAAACACGGTATTCCCGCCGCATGTCATTCGCATATGTTGCCAAGCGTATTCAAAGTTAGCGTGAGCGGTATAACGTTCGGGGAATTCTATCGGTTTAAGTGCCAATCGGACGACGGCGGCTTCCGGTCGAAAAGTAAAAATCCCTTCGGCAATTTGCAAGGCATGATCTTCGTAGGCATCATCCGCATCTAAAAACGCGATAAAGTCGGCTTCGCTTTGTAATGCGCCCCAATTTCTAGCTTTAGCGACACCGCCGTTTTTCGGCATTGATTCGACACGAATTTTATGCGGTACTTGCGCTTGCAGATGTTGAGCTAATGCGAGTGTATTATCGGTTGAGGCATCGTCAATTAGCCATAACGTACCTAATTCCGGTTGGTTTAACGCACTCTGTACCGCACGCATTAACGTCTGTTCGGCGTTATAGCAAGGAATAATCACATCTATCATATAAACTCAAATCCCTGTTCATCAAATTTTAAAACGGAAGCGTAATCCGCTTTCCAGTCACCGAGGACGATGCGGGTAAATTCCACCTCAGAATGCACCGCTTGGCGGTGGGTATGGCCATGAATCAGATAAGTTGCGCCAAAGCGTTTTACCGTTTCGGCGGTAAATGCCGGATTCACATCCATAATATCGGCGGATTTAGATTGTTTATCTTGTTTACTCTTCGCACGAATTTTTTGCGCGATACGAATTCGCAGAGAGAGCGGTAAACGTAAAAAGAGCCATTGCAGCCATTTCTGATGCACTTTACGGCGGAATTGTTGGTATTTCACATCATCAATACAAAGCGTATCACCGTGGCAAATCAGCGTTTTGTGACCGTATAAATCTAACAGATGATAATCGGGCAGAATTTCAATACCGGTTTCTTGCGCGAAGCGTTTGCCTAATAAGAAATCACGGTTTCCGCAAATAAAATAGCATTTTACACCGCTTGTAGTGAGGGTTTTTAGGGCGGTTTTCACTTGGTCGATAAGAGCGGATTGTTCGTCATCGCCAATCCAGAAATCAAAGAAATCGCCTAAGATATACACACTTTCCGCAAGCGGTGCTTTTTGTTGCATAAATTGCAAAAAGTGTTCGGTAATCTGAGGTTGTGACTCATTGAGGTGTAGGTCTGCAATAAAATAAATCATTTTGCTCGCAATAAAAAAACGGTTCAATTTGCAAAATTTTAGCAAAATTGAACCGCTTGGAATAGGTTATTCGCTACGGAAGATACCGCGAATAAATTGAATGGAGAGGAAGAAGAGCAGTGCTAATACGCCGTAGAGAATATAACTGAAAATCGGCATTGCGCTGCTTTCGCCTTCGGCTAACGGTTTGATTGACACAATGTTTCTAAACTCGTTTAAGAAGTTAATACGCCAGCCGTAATATTTAATTTGCACCAGTTGTTTTTCGTTCGCATACGCTTGGGCTTTAGCTTGAATATCGGCAGAACCGAATTTGAAATAAGGCGGTAAGCCCCAGCCGGTATCTTCGTTACGGTACACCATCACTTTTTTAGTTTCCGGATGTTCGGTAAACAAGAAATATACGTCACGTACTTCGCCGTCCGCCGGATTGGATTTACTGATAATACCGTCTTTATCCATACGACGTACTTCCATCCCGGTTACCGTTGTGGTTTCATAACTTGGCATTGCATAATTGACCGCACCGCCCAACACAATAAAAAATGAGAGTGAGACGAGAATCAGAAAATATTTTAAAATCGCTTTCATTCGAGTTCCTTTATTTAACCTTTACGGCTTTAGAGTTTAATCTTGAATAAGTTTTGCACATTTTCAGTGGTAATGCGAGCTAATTCTTCAGTCGAAACGCCTTTTAGTGCGGCAAGATACTCGCAAGTTTCACGCACATAGGCAGGCTGATTCGGCTTACCACGGTACGGAATCGGCGCAAGATAAGGCGAATCGGTTTCAACCAATAAACGATCGAGCGGCACTTTACGTACCACATCACGCAATTCTTCCGCATTACGGAACGTGATAATCCCTGAAATCGAGATATAGAAACCGATATCCAACGCACGTTTTGCCATATCCCAATCTTCGGTAAAGCAGTGTAATACGCCGCCGCAATTTTCTGCCTTGCTCTCAATCAGCATATCCATCGTGTCTTGGCGAGCCGATCGGGTGTGGATAATAAGTGGCTTATTCACTTTATTGGCAATTTCAATTTGTTGCGAAAACAACGATTGTTGTAACGCTTTGGTTTCCGGCGTGTAGTGGTAATCTAAGCCGGTTTCGCCGATAGCCACCACTTTTTCATCTTGTGCGAAGGTAAGTAATTTATCGTAATCAAATGGCTCTTCTTCTACATTCAGCGGATGAACGCCACAAGAAAGCGAGACATCATTACGATGCGCAGTTAAGGCTTTCATCGCCTCAAAACGCCCAAGCGTGGTACAAATCGAAATAAAGTGGTGTACACCACGCGCTTTAGCATTTTCGATTACCTGGTCCACGTTTTTATGGCGAGTTTCGTAATCTAAGGCATCTAAATGACAATGTGAGTCGATAATAAATAAGTCTTTCAATGTTTTTCCTACATATAATATTTGCGAGCTATTATGTAATGATTTGAATATTCAGAGATATATAGAAAAGAGATTTATCTCTAAAAGGCAAATGTAGCATAGTAGACATAAAAGTTAGCTTTATTTTTGTTAAACTACTATGTTGCTATAATTCATCTTGTGGTTCTTTTTTTAATTTACCCTCCTATCTTATTTGTTGTCTTTTCAATATTTAATTCGGGGTATTTCTCCATACATAAAAACATAACTCATATAACGTTTTATACCTGTATAGGTACTTCTAACATTATGATGTTTATAAGGAAAATAACTGCTCTCATTCGGTTTCTCTGAACGCTCATTTAAAAATACTTGATCTAATAACGAATACGAATTGGCTTTAATTTCCTTCCTATATGAGATTGACATTTTTTTCTTGATCTCATAATGCTTGCGATTAAATGAGATTGACTCATTTACGTGGGGTATTCATTAAATCTTTCAGCAAATCATGCCGGCTAGGTAATTGATTGAATAATATGACTTTTTTCCCTTAAGCAATTTATCATTTTTTGTAATAAATGATCCTTTCGGCTTTTACTATTTAATGATAAGTAGAGGCTGTCAATCAATACTATGACACTAAAATCCTGGTGAAAAAAGGAGGTGTTGATAATTAAGTTTAAATATTTATATTCAACACATAATATTAAAGGCGTTGACTATAAGGTTTTAATCTTTGGGATAGTGGACAAAATTGAGTCTACAAAATGGGTTAAAACCTTGTACTATAAGGCTTTAACCCACTTTTTATAAAAATGACTAAAAAATTGTATTTTCTGCTCATCTTTTAACCTCAAAAAATATGGCAAAATTAATGGTGTTCAACGCTATAAATGTCTTGATTGCCATCGTAATTTTGTTGCATCCAAACGACTTAATTCACAAGAAATTTGGTTTAAGTATACCTCGCTAAAACAAACCATTCGGCAGCTTACTATTGAATATCAATGTTCTGAAAGAACCATCAGAAGACATCTTCAAAAATCCATCAAAGCTGAGCAAAAACCTTTACCCGAAACCATTAACATCGTGATGGATACCACACATTTTAAACAGCGTTTTGCCGTATTGGTTTTAGTGGATTCACTCTCTTCCAAACCGGTCTACTTTCGTTTTATTCCCGCTGAGAAAAATCAGTATTATTTCGAAGCTATATCAGAATTAATGGAAAAAGGCATTAAGATTCAATCGATTACCTGCGATGGTAGGCGAGGGTTATTAAATGCTTATCTTGATATTCCAACTCAGATGTATCATTTTCATCAAGTTGGGAGAGGGATATTTTATTTAACGAAATCACCCAAATCTCCGGCTGGGAAAGCGTTATTGGAGCTATACTATTCACTTAAATCTTATACAAAAGAGACGCTTAATCAAGCATTACTGCAATGGCTGAATGAGTATAAAACTTACTTTAACGAACGCTCGGAGCATAATGCAAAACGGTTTAAACACAAACGATTAAGAAGTGCCTATTGGAGTCTAAAACGTAGCATAAATTATTTATTTACCTATCAAGATTATCCTGAACTGCATATTGCACATACGACGAATTTAGTCGAGTCATTTTTTAAGCTGATGAAAGCAAAATTAGCTCCTCACCAAGGATTGACTGATGAACATAAGATGGTGTTTATAAAGGATTTTATTTGCCAGCGAAGTTAAAAATAAAGCCATAACAGACTCAAAAATGTCCATTATGGCTATATCATGGGGAAATTAGACTCAATTTTGTCCACTATCCCCAATCTTTTGGTTTATTATGCCTTTTTATTCTCTTGATAATGCTTCTATTGGTTTTAAACGAGCTGCATTTCGGGCAGGAAAATAGCCAAAGATAATGCCGATTAAGGATGAACATAAAAATGCAATAAAGAAAGAGGAAAAGGTGAATTGCATTTTGATACTATCTGTTAATAAAGAAAAAACTAAGCCAAACAACAATGATAACAATATACCAATAATGCCGCCGATCAGACTAACTGTCGCCGATTCAATTAGAAACTGATGTAGTATATCCTTTTCTTTGGCGCCTACTGCGATGCGGATACCGATTTCTTTGGTTCGTTCAATCACTGAAACTAACATAATATTCATAACTCCTATACCTCCAACTACCAGCGAAATAAAAGCGATAGATGAAATCATTAAAGTTAGGGCTTGTGTAGTGCGATTTAAGGATTGCAAGAACTTGCTACTACTGAAAGTAAAAAAATCCTTTCTGCCATGCTTTGCTGCCAATAAATCCACAATAGCCTTATCGGCTGCTGCTGGTACAAAATTTTCTCGTAACTGCACTGTAATTTGTTGAAAATAGGGTTGGTTACGTAAGCGAGCAGCCATAGTGTTGTACGGTAACCAAATAGTGGTTCGTTGCCCTTCAGTTGTTTGGGAGGCGGACTCAACAACACCGATAATCGAAATAGGTACATCACCGATAAAAACTATATTGCTTTCTGCAATTTTTGTGCCGAAGATTACATCTCGTGATTTTTTATCAATTATGCCAACAGCTTGATAAGTATCTACATCTTGTTGGTTAAAAAATCTGCCACTTAGTAATTTGTAGTTTTTTAACATAAAGAAATCTTGGCTAACACCATTTATCGTTGCATTGGCAGTTTTATTTAAGAAACGAATTGGCAATTCTAACGATAAGTTCGGAGTCGCACCTTTCACATAGGGTTGTTGGCGTAATAAATTTACGTCACTGCTATTTAACGTTTGAATTTTATATGCTTCGGTATCTCCCCAATTTTTACCAGGAAAAATATCTATTGTGTTGCTACCTAAAGAGCTAAATTCATTCAAGACTTTATGTTTGGTTCCTTCTCCTAATGCTACTACACATACGACAGCAGCAATGCCAATAATTATACCTAACATAGTCAAAAACGTCCTAATTTTATGAGCACGCATCATACTGAATGCCATCACAAAAGATTCTTTATAGCCTCGTAGCGACATCAAGCAGTTTAGACTTTGCCTTTCCTGCTTTGTTGAGGGGGAGAGGCTATTCTTGCAGTATGAACTATTATCTGCAATAATTTCGCCATCTTTGATTTTGATAATTCTGTTAGCATTTTGCGCAATATTCATATCATGAGTAATTAGGATAATTGTGTGTCCTTGCGCATTTAATTCTTTCAACACATTCAATACTTCTTGGCTGCTTTGGCTATCTAATGCTCCCGTAGGCTCATCAGCTAAGATTATCTCTCCTCCATTCATCAATGCTCGAGCAATACTAACTCGTTGCTGCTGCCCGCCAGAAAGTTGAGAAGGTTTATTTTCCAGTTGTTTTTCCAACCCTAATCGACATAGCAGCTCCTTCGCTCGTTCAGTTCTTCTATATTTATCTGTTGCCGAATAAATAGCAGGAACTTCTACATTTCCGATTGCGCTTAGATGTGGCAACAAGTGATAACGCTGAAAAACAAAACCGAAATGACTACAACGTAACTCTGCTAACTCATCATTGCTCAAAGAGGCGATATTTCGCCCTCGAAACCAATATTCACCACAATCTGCTATATCCAATGCACCTAAGATATTCATTAAAGTGGATTTGCCAGAGCCAGAAGCTCCGACAATAGCAATCATTTCGCCCGCGTATACTTTTAAATTAACTGATTTCAATACTGTTGTTTCGGTATTGCCATTGCGATAACGACGCTCAATATTTTTTAATTCAATTAATGGTTGTTTCATTATAATCCTATGCTATAAATTTCGGCATCGTTAGATGCAGGAGTTGTACTAACGGGCAGTAGGACTTTATCGCCTTCTACTAACCCTTCGATAATTTCTACTTTCGCTTCGTCTTTCAGTCCTGTTCTCACTACAACTTGCTCTTTTTGGCCATGTTTACGCAAGACCGTGACATAATATTGCTCCGGCACAATCATTTCCCCTAGGGCTGATAAAGGAATATTCAATACATTTTCACGTTTATCTAACATAATCGTTACAGTGGCAGTCATAGAAATACGCAGTCTATGATCAGGATTAGGCACTTTGAAAGTAGCATAATAATAAATTGCATTGTTTGTATTTTCTTTAGTGTCTGTAATATGAACGGGAGCCAGTTTTACCATATCAAGTTGCCCGTGAAATTGGGAATCACTCTCTCCCAATAGCGTAAAGGAAGTTGGAGCACCATCTTGTATATGAATTACATCTGCTTCTGAAATTTTGGTGTTGACTTTCATAGTATCAATATTAGCTAATTTCATCAGCACTGGTACTTGTTGGGTGGTAGCTAAAGTTTGACCATTTTGCGCAAATACTGAAATTACTGTTGCATCAAGTGGAGAACGAATTTCTGTATATCCTAGTTCGGTTTCAGCTTTTTCCACTCTGATTTTAGCGATATCTAGATTATTTTGCGCAATTTGAAGTTCTGCTTTGGCCGTATCTAATCTACTTTTTGCTTCTTCTGTTTCCTTTTGGCTTGTCGCATTGGTTCGTATCAAACGTTGATAACGTTCCCAATCTGATTGCAGTTGCTTAAGATTAATCTTTTTTGTATCCAAATTAGCAGAAGCGTTTGCTAGCTCAGCTTTTGCTAGTTTTAATTCCGTTTCAGCCAGACGTGGATCAATTACAGCTAATAGCTGACCTTTTTTAACCTTCTGTCCTTCTTGTACTAAAATATGCTTAATCTGCCCAGATACTCGTGCACCAATATCTACTTGTTCAGTCGCTTGCAATGTGCCGCTAGCAATAACTGTTTTTTGAATATTTCCTCGTTCGACGTGAAAAATAATCTCTTGATAATTTTCTTTTTCGCCCCAAAAATATAAATATGATATGCCTAAAAGGAAAGTAAATAGGGTATATTTAATATATTTCTTAATTTTCAAAATAACCACCTTATTATCTTTTATAAAATGACAAAATAACCAATGTAGCTTTTGAATAAGTAACTAAATAATATAGAAACAGGGAGAAACAATTAACTTTATAAAGATAAAGAATGAGTATTCTCCCTAGAATATTCTATTTTAGAACTTATAATAAAGGTTAAGAGATGAAGTAAATTGAGAGTCTCGTTTTATGATAGGAGATTGCTTAATTTCTTTAGAATATTTATTCCAACCGACAGATAAACCCATGCCAAGATTGTTGGTGAAAGCATAATCAGTATTAATACCTATGTGTGTTGCATAAGCTGCTTTAGGTTTATATACGGATGTAATTTTATTACCTAATTCGGATTGTTTAATACCAAAGTAATAATCTGTATATTTAGATGAATAATAACTTGAGCCAATATATGGTGAAATTTTCCAATTTTTCGTCATATTAAACGATTTAAGTAAGCTGACATTACTACTAGCACCACGTTTTCCGCTTTTTCCTTCCATGGATATAAAAGTATCATTTAAGCCGAATAAACTTCCCAAATTATAATTTAAACCCCAACCAAAGGCAAATTGAGTTTTACGAGTTTGAATACTTTGATATCCAGGTAACAAGTCTTTTCCTTTAATTGAAAAACCATCAAATGGGTTAACAAACAGTGATACGCTGAAATTGTCAGTGAAAGATTGTTCATATCCTATTTCGCTAATTCCTGCAGTCCCTCTCATATAAAAATTACCTAAAGAAAGATCAAGTGCTAAAAAGGGATTTGTTGCTACTTTATGTTTAGAATAGTAAATACTACTCTCACGGGCTCCTCCCAATCCAATTTCGGCTCCATTAACATTACTTGCAAAAGTAATAAAAGGAAAGCTAATTAAATAATATTTAAATAATTTGAATTTGCTATGTTTCATAGTTGTCTCCTTTTAGTGAGGTTAAAAAGTAAAACCAATTCTTGCTTGCCAGTTTGTGGCTTTATCCTCTATTAATACTAATTATATTTAATGTACTTTCTATATTTCCTGGCTTAGGATTCGAGCTTTATTAAAGCCTAAGCTCATATAATAATTCTCCATGTGGCTGATATGCAATATTAAAATGCTCTCTTTGTTATCTGACAGGTATTCTGCTTATTATCTGACAGTTAAATGATGTTTATTGGAGAGTGAAGTTTCGTGTATTCTCTACAGTATGGCTACGTAAAAATTACAAGGTTGTGGGTAGACATGCTATTTTATTTATTCAAACGTCTCTAGCGCTAGCTTTGTCAGGTAGTTAAGTAACATCAATTCCAAATTCATCGCATTTACTTGCTGTAAGTCCTGGCGGGTTTGTTGCAGAATTTGGTGACCTTTTAGCAGCGCTTGGGCGGAGAGTTGTTGGCTAAACGGCAGAATACCGGCTTGTAAGTCCGGATTTGTCCAACCGATTGCAATATCCATTTTGGCTTTTAACGCATCAGCAAAAAAGCTATCCAACCATTCTAATTGCTGCAATACCAGTTCCTTTTCTTTATCAAATGCGGTGAAGAGGAGCAATACATCTCGGCTTTTAAAGAAACGCCAAAAAGTTTGTAAAAAGGTTTTGCGGGCTTGCAAGCGGTCGTTTTCTAAAAAAGTTTTGCAAATCAGCGGGCGTTGATGACATAAACGCATCGCAATTTCACAAGAGGAAAAATCAACACCGCTACAGTTTGCTTGCAACCAATCTAACGCAATATCCGTTTCCGGCGGATGAATTAACCACGTTTGGCAGCGACTTTGAATGGTCGGGAGCATTGCACCTTGTAGTGGTGCTTCAAGCAGAAAATAAACGCTGTTATGCGGTTCTTCAAGCGTTTTTAAGAGTGCATTGCTGCTTGCTTCGGTTAAACGTTCCGCACCACGAATATATACCACCGCATTGCCACCTTGTTGCGAGAAGTTTTGCAATTTGGCATTGGCTTCACGCACTTGATCAATACCGATATCTTTACCGTCAATCGGCTCTAAAATATGGAAATCAGGGTGGTTTCCGGCAGCAGTCAATAAACAACTTTTACACTGTTGGCAAGCTTGTTCCCTGTGCGGATTTTGGCAAAGTAGCCAATGCGCAAAATGACGAATAAGCGTTTCCGTCCCTAAACCCGAATCGGTTTTAAATAACAGGGCGTGATGACCACGCCCATGCAAAAAGGATTCTGTAAGTTGTTGATAAGTGTGTTGAAGCCAAGGATATAGCATATTTATTTTGCAATTTTTAAGAAGTTTTCGACCGCTTGTTGAATGTCAGCGGCAACTTGTTCGATAGATTGTTCCGCATTAATAATTACCGCTTTCTCGTTATTTTGTGTCAGTTCCAAATAACGTTGGCGTGTGCGATAAAAGAAATCGAGGCTTTGCTGTTCGATACGATCCAGTTCACCGCGACCACGTGCGCGAGCTAAGCCGACCGCAGGATCGATATCAAGATAAATGGTCAAATCCGGCTCAAATTTGCCTAACACGGTTTCTTTCAAGGTTTCGAGTAAGTGACGATCAATTTGGCGGCCACCACCTTGATAAGCCTGAGAAGACATATCGTGACGATCGCCCAACACCCATTTGCCTTCTGCCAATGCCGGTTTAATCACGTTTTCGACTAACTGAATGCGTGCTGCATATAACATCAGTAATTCGGCTTTATTGCTAACTGCCTCTTCGGTTTCGTGTTTGATTAAATGGCGTAACTTTTCCGCTAACGGTGTACCGCCGGGTTCACGGGTTTGTACCACGTTTTTGCCCGCTTTTTCCAACTGAGCTAAAATCACTTGGTGTGCAGTGGTTTTGCCTGCACCCTCTAAACCTTCCAGAACAATAAATTTTCCACGCATCTTATTTTTTCTCAAGTTTTCTGTTTCGTTCAACCTTGATCCATTCACGAACCGCTTGATTGTGTTCGTTTAAGGCTTTACTAAATTTGTGTCCGCCGCTGCCGTCTGCTACAAAATAAAGATACGGCGTATTATCCGGTTGGGAAACCGCTTTTAATGCCGCTTCGCTCGGCATTGCAATTGGTGTTGGCGGTAAACCGTCAATCACATAAGTATTATAAGGCGTGGCTTCTTCTAAATCTTTGCGGCGAATATTACCGTTGTAACGATCGCCCATGCCGTAAATTACGGTCGGGTCGGTTTGTAATTTCATTTTTAATCTGAGGCGATTAATAAACACGGAAGCCACTTGTGGGCGTTCACTCGCAATAGCGGTTTCTTTTTCCACAATAGAAGCCAAAATCAGCATTTCATACGGGCTTGCAAGCGGTAGATTTTCCGCTCGATTTTGCCAAGCGCTATCTAATGCTTTTTGTTGCTTTTGATAAGCACGTTTAAGTAAGGCTAAATCGCTTGAGTTTGGTACGTAGCTGTAAGTATCCGGTGCAATCCAGCCTTCAAGCTTCTCATGATTAATACCAAGCAATTGAGCAATTTCCGCTTCGGATTTTCCGGTTAGCGTGTGTTGCATATAACTTGCTTTCGCAAGTTGTTCACGCCAAACCTTAAAGGTTTTACCTTCGATAAATTGTACGTTAAGTTGGACTTCTTTGCCGGAACTTAAATGTTTCAGCAAATCTTCAACCGTGTTAAGTCCATTCAGTGAGTAAGTACCCGCTTTGAATTTGCTGAGTTCGGGTTTAAAACGCATTAAGTAGGGTAGTAAGCTCACATCATCGTGATTAACGATACCTTGTTCTTCCAGTAATTGCGCCAGCTTTTGGCTAGATGTGCCTTTTTCTAACAGGAAGAATTGATCTGCTTTAGCGGTGATTGGATGTTGTGCTAAATCAGAGAGTTTTTGATAGCCGTAGAATGCGCCGCCTAAAGTGATAACACCAATTAAGCCGAGTGAAATAAGAAGTTTTTTGATCATTAAATAAAATTCGCTGTAAGTAGGGTGTTGAATAATCGTAATAAAAATGCTGTGAATTTTACACTATAAACACACAATAAGCGGTGATTTTTTCAATAAAATTTGTAAGGAAGTAAAATTGGTGGGTCGTGAAGGATTCGAACCTTCGACCAACGGATTAAAAGTCCGCTGCTCTACCGACTGAGCTAACGACCCGTTTCAGATTTGACTGATTTGGTAAGTTCTAAAGTGGTGGGTCGTGAAGGATTCGAACCTTCGACCAACGGATTAAAAGTCCGCTGCTCTACCGACTGAGCTAACGACCCTTTAGAAGATGTCGCAAGTTAAATGGTGGGTCGTGAAGGATTCGAACCTTCGACCAACGGATTAAAAGTCCGCTGCTCTACCGACTGAGCTAACGACCCTTAACGTTGCGTAACAGGCGCATATAATACGGATTTAAACAAAATGGTCAAGTGCTTTTTGGCAAATTTATCTTGTTTGAATGGTTTGTAAACGATTTTACTTATTTTTGAGCAATATACTTTATAGTAATCGGGGAAGAAAAGAGATTAGGTATAAAAAATAAGGCGGTTAAAAAACCGCCTTATTTTTTTGAAATTATGCGTTAGCTTTTGTCACGTAGTCAATCGCTGATTGAACTGTTGTGATTTTTTCAGCTTCTTCATCCGGGATTTCGATATCGAATTCTTCTTCTAAAGCCATCACTAATTCAACGGTGTCTAAAGAGTCTGCACCTAAATCTTCAATGAATGAAGCTTCCGGTTTAACGTCTTCAGCTTTAACACCTAATTGATCAACGATAATTTTTTTTACGCGTTCTTCAATGCTCATTTTGTTTTTCCTATGTGAAATTCGCCTAAATGCGAGAGTTAAATAGTGTAGAGAAAAAAATACTAAATTCAACGCTTTTTAAGAAAGGTCAAACCAGCCGTTTTCCCACACAAGTATAAAATAGTTCGCTTGTGCAAGCGAAAAGCGATGGATATTCTAACATTATGTATAGGGTTTATCCATAGCTGATTGTTATTCGCTCGGGAATTTATCGGCTAAAAGCGGTTAATTTTCACTAATTTTTTGCGAAAATAACCGATTTTATTATACCTGCGCTAATTCCCGACGCATTTGATCAATCACCGCTTTATAGTTCGGTTGATCGAAAATTGCAGAGCCGGCGACAAAGGTATCCGCACCTGCGGCGGCAATCTCGGCAATGTTGTCGATTTTTACGCCGCCGTCGATTTCTAGACGAATCGGATAACCGCTTTTATCAATACGACGACGTGCTTCTTGCAGTTTTTCTAAAGTCGCCGGAATAAATTTTTGCCCGCCGAAGCCGGGATTTACCCCCATCAGCAAAATCATATCCACTTTATCCATCACGTAATCCAGATAACTGAGCGGTGTTGCCGGGTTGAAAACCAAACCGGATTTACAGCCGTGATCGCGGATCATTTGCAAAGTACGATCAATATGATCGGTCGCTTCCGGATGGAAGGTAATGTAGTTTGCGCCGGCTTTGGCAAAATCCGGAATTAAACGTTCGACCGGTTTTACCATTAAATGTACGTCGATTTCCGCAGTAATACCGTAATCACGCAGTGCTTTGCAGATAGCGGGTCCAAAAGTCAGATTCGGCACGAAATGATTATCCATCACATCAAAATGAATAATATCGCCGCCTGCTTTTAATACTTCTGCAACGTCTTCTCCCAAGCGAGCCAAGTCCGCAGACAGAATGGACGGAGCGATTAGAAACGGTTGTCGAGCCATAATGCTTCCTCATAAATAGAACTGGAATTTTATTGGTATAGACTACCATAAAATAAGAGAAGAAAAGGCGATCCAGATCGCAAAATTTCATTTTGAAATGTACAAAAAATCATCAACGACATAAAAACCATAAAAAAATTATAGAAATAAAAAAGATTATCAGGTAGGATATACCCACTTTTTATTTATGGAAATAAATGAAACCTCTGGAGGATTTTAAAATGAAAAAAGGGATTCACCCTGAAAATTATCGTGAAGTATTATTTTATGACGGTTCGGTACAAATGGGCTGGATTATTCGTTCTTGTGCGGCGACGACAAAAACGATGGTGTGGGAAGACGGTAAAGAATATCCGTTTTATCCGTTAGATACATCGTCAGCGTCACACCCGGTTTATACGGGTAAACGTCGTGAAGTGAATACGGAAGGTCGCGCAAGTAAATTTAACGAACGCTTTAAAGGTATGGCAGGTTTAGCCGCTAGAAATAAGGATAGATAATCGATGAAAATTTTAAACTCATTAAAAACGGCGAAAACACGCCATCCGGATTGCCAAATCGTACGTCGTAAAGGCAAACTTTATGTGATTTGTAAAAGCAATCCTCGCTTTAAAGCACGCCAACGTTAATTTGATTTGAGATTCACTTAAATAAAAACGCATATTCAATCATCATTGAATATGCGTTTTTTGATCCGCGTTTCGTAAAAATTTCACGTTTTTCGACCGCTTGCTTATTCGGTCGGTGCGACTTCTTCCGCCGGTAAGACTTGTTGATCCGCAGCCACATCGGCTTTGGTATTTTCCGTTTTGGTTTTATCTAATGAAATCGCTTCCAATACGGTCGGTTTGGCGGTTTCGACCACATTACCGGCATTAGTACAGTAGTGCTGACCCCGATCTCGCCACATTGGAATTTGACGGTTCGGATCGCAATTAATCGTACCGTAGCCATTGATGCCCACCCATTGCATACTTTTCGCTTTTGGCAATTTAAATGCGGTCGGTAAAGCACGTTCCAAATATTGTTTATACACGAACAATGCACCGCTGGAACCGGTTAAATTGGTATCGGTATTATTATCTTTCCCTAACCATACGGTGGTGACGTTTTCACCGTCCACTCCGACGAACCAAGTATCGCGCGCATTATTGGTCGTCCCGGTTTTTCCGGCTAAACGTAAATGAGCGAATTCGTTTTGTAAGCTGCGAGCCGTACCTCGTTCCACCACTTGTTGCATAGCATATAGTGTTTGAATTGTTGCCTCTTGCGGTAATACTTGGCGGCTGACTTCTTCGATATTGCGCTGGTAAAGCGGGCTACCGTCATGCGACATAATGGCTTCAATCGTCGTAAGCGGTGTTTTTAAACCGTTATTTGCCAATACTTGATAAGACTTGGTCACATCATACGGCGAAATAGAGTACGAACCGAGCAACATCGAAGGGTAAGCCGGAATATCGGCTTTATCCCAACCCATCTCTTTTTGCTTCGCAATCACGTTCTTTAAGCCGACTTTCATACCGATATTCACGGTCGGAATATTTAACGAGCGCACTAACGCATCCATTAACATGACCGAACCGCTAAAGCGTTTATCATAGTTTTTCGGTGTCCAAGGCGGAGAGCCTTTGGTATAAATGGTGATCGGTTGGTTTTGGATCGGCGTATTTAAACGGAAATTCTTCGGATCAGAAAGTGCGATCGCATAAATCGAAGGTTTGACCAATGAACCGATTTGGCGTTTAGTCTGAATCGCACGGTTAAAACCGGCAAATTGGGTTAAACGGTCTCCGACAATCGCACGCACTTTACCGGTTTTATATTCCGCCACCACGATTGCGGATTGTAAATCTCTGATTTTACTATTCGACTCTTCCAGTTTTTCCAATCCGTTAATTACCGCCTGTTCCGCCGAACGCTGCTGCTTTCTGTCTAATGTCGTGAAAATCTTCGCACCGGAAAGCTGCGCATATTTGCTTTCGCCGAGTTCCGCTTTTAGATCAAGATTTAACGCTTGCATAAATGCCGGTTGTTGGCGGTAAATCGTGCCTTTTTCTTTTACGCCGAGCGGTTGTTTTACCAATAATTCATACTCCGGCTGGGTAATCGCTTGGTTTTCTAGTAATAATTTTAACACCACATTACGACGTTCAAGTGCGGCTTCCGGATGTCGCCACGGATTATAGAGCGAAGGTCCTTTCACCATACCGACCAATAACGCCATTTGTGACGGGGTGATTTCTTGAATCGGACGACCGAAATAGAATTGGCTTGCCAAGGCAAATCCGTGCACTTGATAGCTACCGTTTTGACCTAAATAAATCTCGTTTAAGTAAGTTTCAAGAATGCGGTTTTTATCGTAGCGAAAATCCAAAATGAGCGACATTAACGCTTCATTCACTTTACGCACGATGGTTTTTTCGCTGGTTAAAAACAGGTTTTTAACTAATTGTTGAGTAAGCGTACTCGCACCTTGTACCGTTCTGCCCGCCTGATAGTTTGCCATTAAGGCTCGCGCAATGCCTAGCGGGCTGATACCGTCATGCTGATAGAAACGCTTATCTTCGGTTAGAATTAACGCTTGAATAAGGAAATACGGGTATTGCTGCAAACGTAACGCTTGGCGTTCTTCGTCATTATCCGAATGCAGCATTGCAATTAATTTCGGGTCGAGTCGAAACTCGTTAATTAATCGACGCTGAACTAAATCTTCGATATGCGTCAGTTTGTCGTTGTCAAAACGTAAACGCAAAATACGTTGTGCTTCCGGTGTTTCAGGAAACGGGAAAGCACGACGTAATAAAACGAGCGTATTGTTTTCAATTTTGAAATCGCCCGGCGTCGCAATTTGAGAAACCTGGCGATAACCGTTATCCAATAACACTTGTTTGATCGCTTCAAGCGATAATTTATCTTCAACGCTGACACTTTCGATACGGCTATAAACTTCCGCCGGTAATTGCCAAACTTGCCCGTCCATTTTCGCTCGAATACGTCCGTCGAGATAAATCCCGTAGAATGCGGCAAAGCAAGCGCCGACAAGCCCTAATTTAAGGCAGGTCGGAATAAAAAACGGCTTTTTCTTTGACGGAGTTTCGTCTTGTTCCGGTGTTTGAGTTTGGTTGTTTGACATAAAATTATTTGCAAAAAAGTCAGCGAATCGGACCGCTTGTCAGCACCTCCCCGTTATAGGGGAGGCAATAGAAGGCATTACGGATTACGTTTAAATTTACTGAAGTCAGGTTCACGTTTTTCATTGAATGCGTTACGACCTTCCTGACCTTCTTCCGTCATATAGAACAACATGGTTGCGTTGCCCGCTAATTCTTGTAAACCGGCTTGACCGTCACAGTCCGCATTTAATGCCGCTTTTAAGCAACGTAATGCAATCGGACTGTTTTGTAACATTTCACGGCACCAACGCACGGTTTCTTTTTCAAGATCCGCATAAGGCACAACGGTATTCACTAAGCCCATATTTAATGCTTCTTGCGCATCGTACATACGGCATAAGAACCAAATTTCACGCGCTTTTTTCTGGCCCACGATACGCGCCATATAGCTTGCGCCCCAGCCGCCGTCAAATGAGCCTACTTTCGGACCGGTTTGACCGAATTTCGCGTTATCCGCTGCGATAGTTAAGTCACACATCATATGTAACACGTGACCGCCGCCTACTGCATAGCCTGCCACCATTGCCACAACAGGTTTCGGACAAGTACGAATATCACGTTGGAACTGCAACACGTTTAAATGATGAACGCCGCTGTCGTCTTTATAACCGCCGTAGTCACCGCGAATTTTTTGGTCGCCGCCGGCACAGAATGCGTATTCGCCTTCGCCGGTTAATACGATGACCCCGATTTTTTCGTCAAAGCGCGCATCGGCGAAAGCATGGATCATTTCTTTAACCGTTTGAGGACGGAAGGCGTTACGTACTTCAGGACGATTGATGGTAATTTTCGCAATACCGTCGGTTGATTTATGGTAACGAATGTCAGTGTAACCTTCGCTATGATCTACCCACGTAATCGGAGCATAAAGAAATTCTTCACTTGGATATAACATTGGAGTTCCTTTTTAATGTGTATAAAGTATAAAAAATTCGGGCAATTATAGCCGAATTGAGAGGGATTCACGAGAAAATAAGCGGTCAAATTTTGTAAAAAATTTACAAAAATTCACCGCTTATGTTTAGGTTATTAGGCTTTCGTGACTCGAACGACACCGTTTACTTTGGTTAGCTTCTGAATCACCACATAAAGGTGTGCATTATCGGTAACGGCAATACGCATTTTGACCTGATAATTGCCGGTACCGTTCGGTCGGCTTTCCACCGTGCCGATATTGCTGTTCATCGAAGCAATCGCATTGGTTAGACTTGCCAGTACGCCCGGTTGGTCTTTAATCTCCAGTTCGATATCGACATCCAAATGATCCGGTTTTTCCGGCTCTTGTGACGTTTGCTCGTCTATTTCAAGATGTTTAAGCGCCGCACGAATTTTGGATTTGGCTCTTGAGCTGACGGCGAAATTTAACCAAGACGGGCTTGGACGTTTACCTTGCTTGGTAATGATTTCAACGGTTTGACCGGATTGCAACGGCTGTGAAATCGGATACGGATTGCGATCCACTATCGCACCGACGCAACGGTCGCCGATATCGGAGTGTACCGCATAGGCAAAGTCGATAGCGGTCGCATTTGCCGGTAATTCGACGATACGACCTTTCGGTGTAAATACGTAAATATCGTCCGAGAAGAAATCGGATTTCACGTTTTCGATAAATTCGTTCGAGTTACCGGCGCTTTGTTGCAGTTCTACAATGCTACGTAGCCATTGTTGGGCTTTTTGCTGTACGCTGGTTGCGGTCGCTTGATCTTCGGTATAACGCCAATGAGCAGCCACCCCGAGTTCCGCCATTAAATCCATATCTTCGGTACGAATTTGTACTTCAATCGGCACGCCTTTATGTCCGATCATCGAGGTGTGTAAAGACTGATAGCCGTTAGTTTTCGGCACGGCGATATAGTCGCGAATTTTATACGGACGCGGCTTATACAGGGCGTGCATTTGTCCTAACGCACGATAACAATGATCAACATTTCCGACCACCACTCTAAACGCATAAATGTCTAAAATGGAATGGAAATGTTGGTCACGTTGACGCATTTTTTCATAAAGCGAGTAGAGGTGCTTTTCTCGACCATAAACACGGCCTTTGATACCGGCTTCGTCTAAACGTGATTGAATTTCGTGAGAAATGGTCGAAATAAGGTCTTGGCGAGTACCGCGCGCCATATCAATCGCCATACGTAAGACACGATAACGATGAGGGTGCATCGCTTGGAAGCAGAGATCTTCCAGTTCATTTTTAAGATGTTCAATGCCTAAACGATGTGCTAACGGACTGTAAATCTCAAGCGTTTCTTTCGCAATACGGCGGCGTTTGTCCGGACGTAATGCCCCCAGCGTACGCATATTGTGCGTACGGTCAGCCAGTTTGATTAATACCACTCGAATGTCTTTGGTCATCGCCAAAATCATTTTGCGGAAATTCTCAACTTGCGCTTCTTGGCGGGTACGGAATTTTAATTTATCCAGCTTTGAAACGCCTTGCACGATTTCCGCTACGCTCGAGCCGAATTCGGCGGCAAGTTGCTCTTCCGTGTAAGGTGTATCTTCGATGACATCATGTAAAAGAGCCGCCATTACCGCTTCGTGGTCAAGTTTCATTTCCGCAATAATGGAAGCGACGGCGACAGGGTGAGTAATGTAAGGCTCTCTGCTTGAGCGAGTTTGCCCCTCGTGCGCATCACGCGCAATCACAAAGGCACGTTTTACCAACTCGATTTTATCAGCAGGTAAATAGCCTTGAATAATGCTATCTAACGGTTGAAAAAGATACACGGTACACCTCGATATAATTAAAAATGGATAATTGACAATAGATAGTACTACTATTTATTTTCAATTATCCATCTAAATTTTGAATAAAATTGATCTTAAGCGTTAGCTTGTACGTCTGCTAGGAAAGAGATTGCTTCTTGTTCTGCAACTTCTTGTTGGATTGCGTCGTTATTTTCCAATTGATCCATGATCTGACTATTGATTAAACCTTTTTCGATTTCACGTAATGCGATAACCGTCGGTTTATCATTTTCTTCAGGCACAAGCGGTTCACGAACGTGAAGTTGTAATTGTCTTGCACGGCGTGCTGCGGTCAAAATTAAGTCGAAACGGTTGCCGATTTTATCTGCTGCTTCTTGTACGGTTACACGAGCCATTTTGTTACTCCAGAGTTTTTGCGAATTTCGTTTATAAAAAGACGAGAGATTATACAGAAATTAGCCATCGCTTACAACGACTACGATTTTCCCTTTCACAAAATCATCTTCCTTGTTTGATTATCTCATTTCATTGAGGATTCGTCTCAACTTTATTGTCAGCGTACTGACAAGGTTAAGTAAAAAAATATAATGAGGACGCCTGGAAATACCTCTTTCTAGGTGTTTTTTAACAACTTTAAAAAAGGACATCTTATGAACGCGTGGAATGCTTTTGTCGAGTTTGTAGCGAGAATCGTCGCACCGATGCAACGTCAATTTATTAACTTTGTACGCATTGCGATTTTTATTGTCATGGCTTGGATTGGCGGTTTAAAAGTATGCCAATACGAAGCGGACGGTATTGCGCACTTCGTATCGAACAGCCCGTTTTTCAGCTATATGTATGAAAAAGGTTCGAACCTTGTGCCGAATGAGAAGGGCGATTTAGTGATGGAATACACTCTCCACAAAAATCCGGAAGGAAAAATGGTGGCGAAAAATATCGAATGGCATAAAGAGAACGGTACTTACACCGCTTCTTATATTATCGGCGCAACTATCGTAACCGTCGGTATTTTAACCTTACTCGGTATTTGGAATGCAACCGCAGGTTTAGCGGGCGGTTTATTAACCTTCGGTATGTCGATCATTACGCTTTCTTTCTTGATAACCACGCCGGAGGCTTGGGTGCCGAATCTGGGCGGCGATATGCCGACGCCTGCGCACGGCTTCCCGTATTTATCCGGCGTAGGGCGTTTAATCGTGAAAGATATTATTATGATGGCAGGCGGTTTAACCGCCGCAGCGGAATGTGCCAACCGTATTTTAGCGCGTAAAAAAGTCGCTTAATTCACTTTATGTAGGAGCGTATATATCGCTCCTACAAATTCATCCCGTTTTCCGCCATACGCTCGGCGGCATACCATATACCGCTTTAAACGCCTTACTAAAGTGCGCTTCCGACTGATAGCCTACCGAAAGTGCGATATTCAATACGTTTCCTTGAGTTTGTTTGAGTAATAACGCCGCTTGCTGCAGGCGAATTTGCATCAGCAATTTAGTCGGTGAAACACCGATTTTTTGTTGGAATACCCGTAAGAAATTCGCTCTCGACATATTCGCTAATTCCGCGAGTGTTGGAACTTGCCAAGGCTTTTCAGGCGCAAGCAAAATGGCTTGTAAACAGGCACTTAAACGCTTGTCTTGTAAAGCGGTCAAAATACCGATTGTATTCGGATTATCGGCAAGATAAATACGTAAAATATAACTGAATAACACTTGCGAAAGCCCGTTAATAACCGAATAGTGAGCGAATCTGGCTTTTTCCGCTTCCGTTTTAAATAATGAAATTAATGCCGTAAGCGGTGTATTTTTAAGTGAAAAATGCAAATAATCGGGTAAGTTTTCGATAATGGTTGCCGGCGGATTATATAAAAATTCGCCGCAAAACATCTCTACTTTCGCTTCGCCGTCACCGTTAGCCACCGTTTGATAAGCAGACGATCTTTCCAATATACAAGGAGGGTTGGCAAGCTCCGCCCGAAAGCCTCGATTTTGTAAACGATGGAGTTGCCCTTTCGGTAAAAAGAAAATATCGCCCGCTTGCAAAAGGAAACATTGCTCTTCAAACCAGAGTTCGCACTCGCCTTGTAATAGAATATGAAATGCGCCTTGAGGCCGTGCCGCATTTTTCGGGTTTTCCACCCGCCAATGGTCTTGAAATAGACAATGGGTATGGATTTCCCCTTGAATTTGCGCTAACTGAATTAAGCGATCGATGATGTCCATAAAGCCCCGTTATACGATTTTTAGGCTAAATCTATAGACGATTTGACAAGATAGCAAGCGGTTTTTGAGGGGTAAAGCGGTCAAAATCTTACAAAAAAACCGACAAATCAGACCGCTTGCGATTAGGCGTTGCTATATTCGGTACGCTCGCCAAGCCAGCGGCGAATCAGTGCTTCTGCAAGCGGTGGATTTTGCTGAATAATTTGCTTGGCGTAGTTTTGTACTAATGGAATCATTTTGCGATCTCGCATTAAATTCGCTACTTTAAATTCCGCCATACCGGTTTGTTTGGTGCCGAGAATTTCACCCGTGCCACGAATTTCTAAATCTTTTTCGGCAATATAGAAACCGTCTTGGCTGTCACGTAACACTTGTAAGCGTTTACTCGAGATTTTGCCGAGTGGCGGTTTATACAGCAACACGCAATGGGAAGCGGTTGCACCACGTCCGACACGTCCACGTAATTGGTGGAGTTGAGCAAGCCCCAAACGTTCGGAGTTTTCGATAATCATTAGGCTGGCATTCGGTACATCAACGCCGACTTCAATCACTGTGGTGGCAACCAATAAATCAATATTTGCCGCTTTAAATTCCGCCATAATCGCTTGCTTTTCTTGCGGCTTCATTCGTCCGTGTACCAAGCCGATGCGTAAATCCGGTAAGGCTCGTTGTAAATCTTCGGCAATCGCCGCCGCTGCTTGTGCTTCCAAGACTTCCGATTCATCAATTAGGGTACAAACCCAATAAGCTTGGCGTTTTTCATTTTTGCAGGCGGCATACACACGACGGACAATTTCATCGCGTCTGTCTTCCGAAATCGCCACGGTGGTAATCGGTGTTCGCCCCGGCGGTAGCTCGTCAATAATAGAGGTATCCAGATCGGCATAGACCGTCATCGCTAAGGTACGAGGGATTGGTGTGGCGGTCATAATTAGCTGGTGCGGATAAATGCCGTCTTTCGCGCCTTTTTCACGTAGGGTTAAGCGTTGATGTACACCGAAACGGTGTTGTTCATCAATAATCACTAATGCGAGGTTATGAAACTCTACACTTTCTTGGAAGAGAGCGTGCGTGCCGATAATCATCTGCACTTCGCCGTTTTTAATCGCTTCCAGTTGTGCGGTGCGAGCTTTGCCTTTTACTTTACCGGCAAGCCAGCCGATTTCAATACCGAACGGGCGTAGCCAGTTGGCAAAGTTATTGGCGTGCTGCTCGGCAAGGATTTCAGTCGGTGCCATTAATGCCACTTGTTTGCCGTTATCAATTGCAAGCAGGGCGGCAAGTGCCGCGACTAACGTTTTACCCGAGCCAACATCGCCTTGTACTAAACGCATCATTGGCGAAGATTTTGCTAAATCTTGCTCAATATCCGCCGTTACACGGCTTTGAGCGTTGGTCGGTTTAAACGGCAAACTCGCCAAAAAGCGGCTTTTGAGATCGGTTTGATAGCGTAGCGGCGTAGCAGTCAGCTGATTGACTCCGACTCGCACTTGCTGCATTGCTAAGTTGTGTGCCAATAATTCTTCAAAAATCAGCCGTTTTTGTGCCGGATGATCGCCTTTTTCCAGCTGTTCGGCAGAAACGCTCGGTGGCGGGCGATGCAATAATTGCAACGCTTCTTTTAAACTGTATTTATGCGGATTGTATTCGTCCGGCAACAGTTCACCGACTTTGATTTTATCTAATAACGCTAATGCTTGCTCGGTGAGTTTACGTAACGAATTTTGCTTTAAACCTTCTGTGGTGGAGTAAATCGGCGTTAAAGTTTCGGCAAGTTCAAGCGGTTGATTATTGCGAATAATTTGATATTCGGGGTGATGAATTTCCGCCATAAAACGCCCACGTTTGATTTCGCCAAAAGCTTTTACACGTGTGCCGGCAGTCAGGCTGTTTTTCATCCCCGCATTAAAATTAAAGAATTTCAGCGTAATTTTACTGGTGCCGTCAGAAAGCACGGTGGATAAAATCAGACGGCGACCGAATTGTACTTCGGTAACTTGCACGATACCTTCGATGGTAGAAAAACTTTCCGGGCGCACATCGATAATCGGTGTAACTCGAGTACGATCTTCATAGCGATAAGGCAAATGAAATAACAGATCTTGCACGTTATTAATGCCGATTCGGCTAAGTTTTTCCGCAATCGCCGCACCCACCCCGGAAAGGGCGGTCAGTGGCACACCGTCTAGTAATTGTTCGCTCATAGTAAAATTTTGATTAAATCCGACCGCTTGTTTTCGATTGAGTTAATATAACAAATACTGTTTTTATGTACAAATCAAGCGGTCGGATTTCTTTAAAAAATTACCAAAGTATGCGTGGGAGGATTAATTCGGTTCAAAAGGATTAAATAAACGTATATCGCAACGGTTGAAGTCTTTCAAATTACGAGTAACAAGCACTAAATTATGGTATTTAGCGGTTGCGGCAATATAAGCATCGTTTAAATCCATTTTATTTGGAATGTGGTATTCCGAAGCCAGTAACGCAATTTTATTATTTATAGGAAAAGCTTTGGCTTGATAAACGCTTAATACATTATGAGTAAACCAATGATTTAACCGCTCGGCTTGAATAGGATCTTTACGAGCTTTGAGCAAAATCCCCGTTTTTATTTCGGAAAGCGTGATGCAACTAATATTCGTCTGGCTCGGTTTAATCGTTGCTAACCATTGTCGTACATTGGTATCCATTCTACTGTTTCCTAGCTTATAAAGCTCGGAAATGATGTTGGTATCAAAAAGATATTGAAACATTATTCATCTCCAAAATCTATTTGTTCGGATTTATTACTTTTGCGAATTTTTGTTAATGTCTGTTCAAAATCTTGCCAAAACTCATCGCTAACCGATTCATCCGTAGATGAGGCAAATAGTTCTTCAAAGCTAGGCTCAACCGTTGTGTGCTGTTTGTAATCAACATAATTGGAGACAACGCTGACAATTTTTCCCCATTTAGTGATAAAAACCGGTTCTTTTTCTGCCATTTTCAGCACTTTACTGGCGTGTTGATTAAATTCTCGAGAGGTAATAGTAATTGGCATAACGTACTCCAATGTAGTGAAAAATTGAATGTATTTTAGTAAATGTAGGGAGAATTACAAGTAAGTTGATTGAATATGATTTTCTATATTAAGCGGTCGGATTTAAGAAATTTTTTGCAAATTGCAAAATTCTATGAAAATTCGACCGCTTTTGTTTTAAAATAGATCCCATTTTTCGATATTTAAAATAAAAATAGGAATAACAATGCGTACAAGTCAGTATTTATTTTCGACCCTTAAAGAAACGCCGAACGATGCACAGGTGGTAAGCCATCAATTAATGTTGCGTGCCGGTATGATTCGTCCGATGGCTTCAGGTTTATATAACTGGTTGCCGACCGGGATCAAGGTGTTGAAAAAAGTAGAAAATATTATTCGTGAAGAAATGAACAAAGGCGGTGCTATCGAGGTGTTAATGCCCGTGGTGCAACCGGCGGAATTATGGCAAGAATCAGGCCGTTGGAACGATTACGGTGCGGAATTATTGCGTTTTGTTGATCGTGGCAGCCGTGATTTCGTGTTAGGCCCGACTCACGAAGAAGTAATCACCGACTTAGTGCGCCGTGAAGTGTCGTCTTACAAACAACTTCCGTTAAATTTATATCAAATTCAAACCAAATTCCGTGATGAAGTGCGCCCACGTTTCGGGGTGATGCGTTCACGTGAGTTTGTGATGAAAGATGCGTATTCTTTCCACGTGGATAAAGCGTCATTACAAGAAACTTATGATGTGATGTACCAAGTGTACAGCAACATTTTCACTCGTCTTGGTTTAGATTTCCGTGCGGTACAGGCGGATACCGGTTCAATCGGCGGTTCGGCTTCACACGAGTTCCAAGTGTTAGCGTCAAGCGGCGAAGATGATGTGGTGTTTTCAACCGAATCGGATTTCGCAGCGAATATCGAATTAGCGGAAGCGGTAGCAGTAGGTGAACGCCAAGCGCCAACGGCAGAAATGCAGTTAGTCGATACACCGAATGCGAAAACAATTAACGAATTGGTTGAGCAATTCAATTTACCGATTGGGAAAACGGTAAAAACTTTAATCGTAAAAGGCGCAACCGAAGAACAACCGCTTGTGGCGTTAGTGTTGCGTGGCGATCACGAATTAAATGAAATAAAAGCACAAAAACATCCGTTAGTGGCTGATCCGTTTGAATTTGCAGATGAAGCGGAAATTAAAGCAAAAATCGGTGCGAGTGTGGGTTCACTTGGCGTAATTAATCTGAATATTCCGGCGATTATCGACCGTTCAGTAGCGGTTATGTCAGATTTCGGCTGTGGCGCAAACATTGATGGCAAACATTATTTCAATGTGAACTGGGAACGTGATGCAGCAATGCCGGAAGTGGCGGACTTACGTAACGTAGTGGAAGGCGACCCAAGCCCAGACGGCAAAGGCGTGTTACAAATTAAACGCGGTATTGAAGTAGGGCATATTTTCCAACTTGGTACCAAATATTCGGAAGCAATGAAAGCAACCGTTCAAGGCGAAGACGGTAAACCGCTTGTGATGACCATGGGTTGCTATGGTATCGGTGTAACACGTGTGGTTGCCGCAGCAATCGAACAACATCACGATGAACGTGGTATTATTTGGCCATCAGATGAAATCGCCCCGTTCACCGTTGCAATCGTGCCGATGAATATGCACAAATCGGAAAGCGTGCAACAATTCTCGGAAGAATTGTACCGCACCCTGAAAGCTCAAGGCGTGGACGTGATTTTTGATGATCGTAAAGAGCGTCCGGGTGTGATGTTTGCCGATATGGAATTAATCGGTGTGCCGCATATGGTGGTGATTGGCGAGAAAAATCTTGCAAACGGCGAAATCGAATACAAAAACCGCCGTACCGGTGAGAAAGCAATGATTGCTAAAGATCAGCTGCTAGCTTTCTTAAAAGAAAACGTGAAAGCGTAATTCGCAAAAAATAGATGAAAAAAGACCGCTTGCCTTAAAACAAGCGGTCGTTTTTCATAGGAATGTTACTTCAAATTAGTTTTATCTTGTTGGCAGTATTCGTGCAACATTTGGCGCAATTTATCATTATTTTGTTTAAAATGACGGCATTTAGGGCAAAGCCATAAATGCACTTGAAGCCGGACACTTTCTTTAACTTTCAGTTTTTGTTCGCAGCTAAGTGAAATTAATTCTGAGGCATGCTCACAATTCATTATTATTTTTCTCCTTCAAACCAATTTTTGGCTAAACAAGCCTGTAGCTGTAGCCTAGCTCTATGCAAGATAACATGTAAATTAGCGGTACTAATATTACATTCCAAGCAAATTTGTTCGCTTCCCATATCTAAATGTTCGCGCATCATAAATACGCGTGCCTGTTGTGCGGGTAATTTATTTAAACAAATGTCGAAGATCGCCCAAAATTCTTTCTTATAAGTCATTTGCCCGACATCTTCCCATTCTTTAGGTTCATAAGTATCGGACGACCAATATCCGGTGTGATCAAAAAATTGATTGGGGCTTTCTTCTTCAACTAAGTCGGAAACATTAACCGTTCGTTTTCGATATTTAATTAAATCAATAATTTTATTTTTTAAAATGGCAAAAATCCAAGTTTTTAATGCCGCCTGTCCTCGGAACGAATGAGCGTTCTTATATGCGCTGGCGAGAGATTCTTGTACGACATCTTCGGCTAAATCGGGATCTTTTAATTGTAACGTAGCGAATTTAACCATTTGTAAACGAATTTCTTCGATTCGTTGCGGCGTAATAGAGCTTAATTGTTCAATCTCTGACATTATTTTTCCTTTATCTTAAATAAATTTATTTTTATGTAATTATTTTTATGTTTCTAAGTCAAAGAATTATACATAAAGGAGATGATTATGAACAGATTTACTCGTTATGACGTTACCCCTGAAGCTATTTTCAATCAACGTCGTCAAATTATTAAGGCTATGGGACTCGGTGCGGCGGCTCTGAGTTTACCGAATATCAGCTTTGCCGTAGAGAAATCCGACCAGTTAAAAGCACTTAATTTTAAAGACGCTCCGAAGGGTGATTTCTTACTCACTCCGGAAAATAAAGTCACCGGTTATAACAATTTCTATGAATTCGGCGTAGATAAAGCGTCCCCCGCTAAATTTGCAAAAGATTTTAAAACGGATCCGTGGTCGTTGGAAATTGCCGGTGAGGTAGAGAATCCTTTTGTGCTTAATCACGCACAATTATTCAATACTTTTCCGTTAGAGGAGCGTATTTATCGCTTCCGTTGTGTCGAAGCATGGTCGATGGTAATTCCATGGGTCGGTTTTGAGTTGGCTCGTTTGGTCGAAATGGCGAAGCCTACTTCTAAAGCGAAGTTTGTTATATTCCATACGTTACATGATCCGGAGCAAATGCCGGGGCAGAAAAATAAATTCTTCGGCGGCGGTATCGATTATCCGTATGTGGAGGCATTAACCATCGAAGAAGCAATGAATCCGCTTACCTTACTGTCGGTCGGTCTATACGGAAAAATGCTACCGCCGCAAAACGGTGCGCCGATTCGTTTGGTGGTGCCGTGGAAATACGGCTTCAAAAGTATTAAGTCCATTGTGAAAATTACTTTCTCGGAAACTCGCCCTCGTACCACCTGGGAGAAATTAGCGCCGCATGAATACGGTTTTTACGCTAATGTGAATCCTAACGTGGATCATCCTCGTTGGTCACAGGCCTCCGAACGTGTTATCGGTAGCGGCGGATTACTTGCGGTAAAACGTCAAGATACATTGATGTTTAACGGCTATGAGAAGGAAGTCGCTCACCTTTATAAAGGTCTGGACTTAAAGGTAAACTTCTAATGTTATCTATATTAAGAACAATTATTCATTTGGCTTGTGTTGTGCCGTTGGTTTGGGTCGGCTTCGTTTTATCCAGCGACGACCCGGAAATACTCGGAGCCGATCCGAGTAAAGATTTAATTCACTTTTTGGGTTACACCGCCATTATTATTTTCTGTGTAATGTTTTTATTGGGTATTTTGCTCCAAATATTGAATAAAAACCAATATCAGATTTTACGCCGTCCGCTCGGACTATGGGCATTTGTGTGGGCATTACTGCATGTATGCGGTTATTTAGTGTTAGAACTTGGTTTGGATTTTTCTTTATTTTTAAGTGAAGTCGTCCAACGACCTTATCTTATCCTAGGTGCGATTGCATTTGTTATTCTATTGGCAATGTCCGTAACGTCTATTCCGTTTATTAAACAGGCGTTAGGTAAAAAATGGTTTAGCGTGCACCAATTCGCTTACGTTGCGATTGTGGCGGCCGCCGTTCATTATTATTGGTCTGTAAAAGGTTTGACTCTAGGACCGATTACCATCGGGATAATGGTTGCGGTTATTGTCGGTTGGAAATATGCAGGAAATCGGTTGTTAGCTTATCTGAAGTGATAGGATTAATTGCCCGATAAAAGAATTTATTTAGTCAGCATAAAAAATGAGCGGTTATTTTTACTAAAAATTCGGTAAAAATGACCGCTTATTATTTTTTCAAAATCAAGCTATTCAAAGGTTATCGCATCTTTGATTTTCTTCAATGCCGCATTTTCAAGTTGGCGAACGCGCTCGGCGGAAATGCCGTATTTTTCCGCCAGATCTTGTAAAGTCGCTTTTTCTTCATCCAACCAACGAGTTTTAATAATATCTTGGCTACGTTCGTCCAGTGTTGCTAAGGCATAAGCTAATTGAGCGGTAGCTTGTCCGTTGTATTGATCGTCTTCCAAGTCATCGGCAAAGTTAGAGCTGTTATCTTCCAAATACATTGACGGCGTATAAACTTCGTCATCATCTTCGCCGACCGGCAAATCAAAACCGAGATCTTGCCCGGTCATACGGGATTCCATTTCGCGCACTTCTTCGGGCGAAACACCCAAATCTTCGGCGACTTTTTGGATTTCTTCCTCGTTGAACCAAGCCAAGCGGTTTTTATTTTTGCGCAGATTGAAAAAGAGTTTACGCTGCGCTTTGGTCGTAGCGACTTTCACGATACGCCAGTTTTTTAATACGTATTCGTGAATTTCCGCTTTCACCCAGTGTACCGCAAAAGATACCAATCGCACGCCGACATTCGGGTCAAATCGTTTTACCGCTTTCATTAATCCGATATTACCTTCTTGAATTAAGTCGGCAAGCGGTAAACCGTATCCCAAATAACCTCTGGCGATATGAATCACAAAACGCATATGCGATAGAATTAGCTGTTTTGCCGCCTCAACATCTTCATCATAGTAATAGCGTTCCGCCAATTCCTTTTCTTGTTCGGCAGTGAGAATCGGATATTGATTCGCCATACGAATATAGCTGTCGAGATTACCTTGCGGCACCGGCATTCCGCCCTGTACCAAAGCGGGGTGCATTGCCTCAGTCGGCTGATTATCGCTTTCCGTCACTTCTATTTCGTCCGGCTCGATAATTTCCGCATCTTCAATCTCATGTTCATCGAATTTTTTCATGCTATCTCTCCGGCTAATTATTTAATTTACATTATAACAGCGTTAGAACTTTCTCGTCTGTTTTTCTTACGAGCAGATTAGATTCAAATAAAAAAACCGAGTTCAAATATAGTCACTCGGCTTTTTTTAGATTTATAAAAATAGGGATTTAGGCTTTAATCGTTTTCTCTTCGTGTTTAGCCAATATTAAATAACCGACGGCAGAAAATGCGGAAAGCGCCGCAATGACTACATAAGACCAGAACCAACCGAAGTTATCCGCCATAATCGGCATAATCCAGTTTGCGCCCATATTACCGATTAAGTAAGCGGTGACACCGACAAAGCCGATTGCGGTACCGGCAACATTTAGCGGGACGAAGTTAATGGTTAAAATATTCACGATTAATTGCGGACCATAAATTAAAGCCCCTAAAATGCCGCAAATTACCAGTAATAACGGATAGTTAGGCGCACCGCTTGCGGTAACATATTCATAAGCGAATACGATACCCGCCATAATGAATAATCCGATTGCACCCATTTTTGCCATTTTATTCGGATATTTAACCGCTAACCATGCGAATACTAATGAACCCGGAATCGCGACCCATTCAAGAATCGAGATTGCCATATGGGATTCCGCATCGCCCATTTTCGCCACTTCATGTAAATAAATCGGCATCCAGTCCTCAATGCCGAAGCGAACGAAGTATAGTGCGACGTTTACTGCCGCAACCAATAGTAGTGCGGGGTTGAGGAATACATATTTACCGATAAGTTGCCAATAACCTAAATTATGTTTTTCTTCTTCGGAAGCGACGTTAGATTCGCCGGCGTCACCATACATCGTACGGAGTGAATCCAATCCTTCTTTTTCCGGCGCATCGCCACCGAATTTCCAACAAAATACCGCAAATAATAAAACTAAAACGGCAGGTACTAAGAATGCCATCAATACATTACCGGTTGAAGGCACGATAAAACCCATCGTCGTCATCATTGCAATCATCATCGGTAATAACGCAGACCCCATATTTTGTGAAATATTCCAACCTGCGATAGCCGCCCCGCGGGTTTTGTTCGGGTAATAATTTGCAATCATATTTTGTGATGCCGGAGCCAGTGCACCTTGCACCACACCGCAAAGTACCAGTAAAACGGCAAGAGTGAGGATCGAAGTATGGTAGAAACCGATCGTAATACAAATCACGGCGCTTGCCCCTAAACAGATCGCAAACAATTTACGTAAATCGACACGATCGCCCAATGCGCCCATATAAAATTTTGCCAACCCGTAAGAAATGGTCAAACAGGAAAGTAACATCGCAATATCCGCTTTTTCCCAACCGTTGGTCACCATAATGGATTTAGACATCAATTTGAAATTGTTACGGACTAAATAAGCGCAGACATAGCCGAGAAACGCTACGATAAAGATCATTTTTTGGCGTTTTAGAAAAGTCGCAAATTTTTCCGGCTCTTTTTGTTGATAGGCGAAAGTCATCGTGGACACCTTTAATAAGAAAGTGGAAAATTTGTTCGAATTACAATCAATCGAAGTTTATTTGTCAAAATAAAAAAATGAAATCTTTGAACTACTCCACAAATTAATTGAGCAAGCGGTTAAATTTACAAAATTTTTTGCAAAATCAACCGCTTTCCATTAGAATTATAAGACTTTTGGGGCTGATTCTGGATTCGACGGGATTAGCGAAGTCCAAGGTGCACGTCGAGGTGCGGTAGGCCTCGTAAACAAACCGCAAAAAAATAGTCGCAAACGACGAACAATACGCTTTAGCAGCTTAATAACCTGCTCATAGCCTTATCGCCTCAGCTTCCGCTCGTAAGACGAGGGCAACGATAAGTCACCCAAAACGAGATCGTGTGGACGCCGCCGTTTGAGGATCGAAACACTAAATTGAATCAAACTAGCTTATTTTTTGCGTGTCTGTCCGCTGGAGGTAAGTGAAATTAAAGACCAGACTAAACGTGTAGTGCTGAAGATGGAGTAATTTCGGACGGGGGTTCAAATCCCCCCAGCTCCACCAAATTTCATAAAAAATCCCTAGCTTAAAAGGCTAGGGATTTTTGTTTAAGTTGATATATAAAAGAGCTGAATTGCATTGGCAAATCAGCTCTTAATTTTTTAGCTACAGAATATGTTTATATTTTTCTAACATTTCTTTCGGCCATACGCTTGATTGAACTTCACCGATATGGGCTTTACGAAGTAAGAACATTACTAAACGAGATTGACCGATACCACCACCGATTGAAAGCGGTAAGCGACCTGCTAATAAATCTTTGTGCCAATCCATTTCTAAACGATCTTGGTCGCCGGTTAATTCGACTTGTAAACGCAGTGCTTTTTCATCAACACGGATACCCATTGACGAAAGTTCAAATGCCGTACCGAGTTGTTCGTTCCATACTAAAATATCGCCGTTTAAGCCTTTGTAACCGTTTTCAGATTCGGTTGTCCAGTCATCATAGTCCGGCGCTCGTCCGTCGTGCGGTTTTTCGTCGGACAATTTACCGCCGATACCGATTAAGAATACCGCACCGTGTTCTTTACAGATCGCATTTTCACGCTCTTTACCGGTCATATTCGGGTAACGTTGCACGAGTTCTTCACTGTGTACGAAGGTAATTTGTTTCGGTAGGATTGACGGAATATCAAAACGTGCTTCTACGGCTAATTCGGTTAAACGAATCGCTTTATAAATTTCATTTACGGTTTCTTTTAAGAAATCAAAGTTACGACGACCTTCGGGAATCACTTTTTCCCAGTCCCATTGATCCACATAGACAGAGTGGGTCGGGTCGAGCGAGTCTTCATCCGGACGTAACGCTTTCATATGTACGAATAAACCTTCGCCTTCTTTAAAACCGAAACGCGCTAAAGTGTGGCGTTTCCATTTTGCGAGCGAGTGAACTACTTCAAAAGTTGCGCCGGGAATACATTTTACGTTTACTTGAACCGCTTTTTCGATACCGGAAAGGTTATCCTGCATACCGTTACCCACTTGACTGAGAATCGGACCTTGAACTTCGATAATGCCTAATTTATCGATAAGATATTGGGTAAAGGTGTTTTTCACAAAGCTGATTTCTTGTTGTTGTAAAATGAATGTCTTTTTCATTATCTTATTCCTTATAAATAGAGTAATTTGTTCTCATGATTCGTTGAGATGAATGTAATTTAATATAATCCGTAAAAAATGCAATATTCATCAAATAAAAATCTTTTTCTATTAGATTTTATCTAATTATTTGTATTAAATTTTATTGAATTATCAATAAATCAAAAATGGAGTATGAATTTTGCACACAAAATATCAAATTGACAGGTTAGATCAGCTTATTTTACGTGCATTGGTAGAAGATGCTCGTACGCCTTATGCAGAAATGGCGAAGAATTTCGGTGTAAGTGCGGGAACCATTCATGTTCGAGTGGAAAAAATGCGTCAATCGGGAATTATCGAAGGGACTAAAATCCGTATTAATGAGCGTAAACTCGGCTATGACGTTTGTTGCTTTATCGGCATTATTTTGAAATCGGCGAAAGATTACGAAAAAGTGATTGCCAAATTGAATGAGTTTGAAGAAGTGGTCGAGGCTTACTATACCACGGGAAATTATTCGATTTTTATTAAGGTAATGACACATACGATTGAGGAATTACATCGTGTATTGGCGACAAAAATTCAGCTGATTGATGAAATTCAATCTACCGAAACCTTAATTTCGATGCAAAACCCGATTCTCAGAGGAATTAAGCCTTAGCCTAGCGTCGATTTTGTAAAAAATAACGGAAATTTGACCGCTTGTGAGCAAAAAACGCAAACGTTTTCATTTGATCAGCTTCACAAATTTGCAAATTTTTTATTAAAAACAATCGCTTATCTTTTATTTTCGTGATTGAATAGGCTTAAATTTTCGATTTTATCCCATCTAAATAAAGGAGATACAGTATGTCTGAAGTATTCCATTTAGGTTTAACCAAAGCCATGTTAAAAGGGGCAAAAGTTGCGATTGTACCGGGTGATCCGGCTCGCAGCGAACGTATTGCGCAAAAAATGGATAATCCTGAATTTCTCGTTTCAACCCGTGAATTTACTTCTTGGTTAGGTTATGTCGGCGAAGAACCGATTGTCGTTTGTTCAACCGGTATCGGCGGTCCGTCAGTATCAATTTGTGTGGAAGAATTGGCTCAACTCGGTGTACGTACATTCTTACGTATCGGTACGACCGGTGCTATCCAACCGCATATTAATGTGGGTGACGTACTGGTTACGACCGGTGCGGTTCGCTTAGACGGCGCAAGTCGCCACTTTGCACCGTTAGAATATCCAGCGGTAGCAAACTTCGAATGTACCAATGAACTTTATGCAGCAGCGAAAAATCAAGGAGTAACTCCTTATGTCGGTATCACCGCCTCATCCGATACTTTCTATCCGGGTCAAGAACGTTACGATACGTATAGCGGTAAAGTCTATCGCCATTTCCAAGGTTCGCTAAAACAATGGCAAGAGCTTAACGTAATGAACTTTGAAATGGAGTCTGCGACATTGTTTACTATGTGTTCCGCACTGGGTTTACGTGCCGGTATGGTTTCAGGGGTAATTGTAAACCGTACGCAACAAGAGATTCCGAATGAAGCGACAATTCACGCAACCGAACAAACGGCGATTGCGGTGGTGGTTGAAGCAGCGGGAAAACTGGCTAAATCAGCTTAATGAATTAAAGTTCACAACAAGCGGTCGGATTGTTAAAATAATTTGCAATCTAACCGCTTTTTTTATCTTTATGTTGCAACAATATCGTCAAATCTTAGCGCAAAATCATTGGTGTTCAGAAAAAGAGCCGCTTAGTAAAGCTCAACAAGAGTGGCTTCTACATCAAGGATCGCTAACGCAAAAATTATTACAAGTTACGCAGCATTTCAATGTTGAAATTACCCAACAAAAATGGATTGCAAAAATTTCTGAAAAAATGACCGCTTGTCGTTCGGATTTTTGGTTGCGAGAAGTCTTACTTAAAGAAAAAGATCAACCGTGGATTTTTGCTCAAACCGTCGTACCGCGAGAAACGATGGAACATGTCGCGCAAGATCTCCCGAAGCTAGGTGATCAACCCATCGGCTTATGGCTTTTCCCTCAGAAACCGGAACGGATTTCGCTTGAATGGCAATGTGATGCGCATAGCGGAATGTATATGCGCAGAGCCTGTTATTTATTAAAAGGCTATCCGTTAGAAATCTCCGAATTGTTCTTGGCGGATTTTCCTTATTTATAAAAAATAGAGAGCTTGAATCGCCTAAAATAAGAGAGTAGCATTCCGACTAATCTTTTATTTATTTCTATAATATGAAACCGACAATCCTTTTATATGATTCGGGAATGGGCGGGCTAACCATTTATGATGCGATACGCCAAACTTTACCGAATGCCCATTATCTCTATTGTTTCGATAATGCTTACTTTCCTTATTCCGAGCGTTCTGAAAACGTCCTAATCGAACAAGCGATCAAAATTGTGCAAAAAATTGCAGAAAAATACCCGCTTGATATGGTCGTTGTCGCCTGTAATACGGCAAGTACCGTTGTATTACCGGCGTTAAGAGAAAAATTTGCCTTCCCGATTGTCGGAACCGTACCGGCAATCAAACCGGCTGCGGCAATTTCGCAAACGAAAACCATCGGATTACTGGCAACAAAAGGGACGGTGGAACGACCTTATGTGGCGGAACTTATCGAAAAGTATGCGAAAGATTGTATTGTTGAAAAGATTGGGACTACTACATTAGTCGAATTGGTGGAAGAAAAGATCCGAACCGGAAATGTTGATCAAGATCGATTGAGTAAAGTTGTCGCCGAGTGGCAAACGCATCCTACATTAGACACGGTAATTTTAGGCTGTACCCATTTCCCGCTTGTGAAACAAGAATTACAGCAATTATTGCCGAAAGTGAAGTTCTTTATTGATCCGGGTAACGGTATCGCTAATAGGGTGGCTACGCTACTCAGTGAGTTCTCATTAGAGAACTCGGCGCAAAATAAGGAAAATATCGCCTTTTGCACGAAAATGGATGAAGAGTTCTCTAAAAGGGAAATAATTATGCAACAATGGGGCTTCAAGCGGTTAGAATTATTAAATTTATCACAAAAATAAAGTTCTTTATAATCAAATGGTTAGTGTTTTTGATTGCGTAAAAGTGGCGAAAAACGCAACATTCGATAAAAAAATATGAAAAAAGTACTTGCAAGGAATTTAGATTTCTCTATAATGCACCCACACAACGACGCACTGTTGTGAACGAGAAGTAAATGCGGTGCGTCGTTCTTTTTTGCTCTTTAACAATATATCAGACAATCTGTGTGGGCACTTGTTGATTGACTTGATTTTGAAAATATTATTTAAAACTTGAAGTCTTAATAGGTGCTTAAACTAGAAATTCATATTTTTCTTTTTGCTTAACTTGGTTAGGTAAGGGAAGTGAACTTAGCTAAGCAGAATATTGAGCGATTAAACTTTTTGAATTGAAGAGTTTGATCATGGCTCAGATTGAACGCTGGCGGCAGGCTTAACACATGCAAGTCGAACGGTAACGGGAAGGGAGCTTGCTTTCTTTGCCGACGAGTGGCGGACGGGTGAGTAATGCTTGGGAATCTGGCTTATGGAGGGGGATAACTACGGGA